>JANMDL010000237.1:0-5966 GCA_031376295.1 Chitinophagales bacterium | reverse complement strand
CAGTGATAGTAGGCAATGTACCATCACTTCCTGCAGGGTATAAATTATTTGTTGAGCGTGGAATACTTACTGAGAAAGTAAAAGTAGCATTGAGAGGCACTGCCAACTGGAGCGATTATGTATTTGACAAAAAATACAAACTGCTGCCGCTTACACAGGTAGAAAAATTTATTCAGAGAAACAAGCACCTGCCCGGCGTTCCATCGGCACAACAATTGGTAAATGATGGCGGTGTGGATGTGAGCAGCATGCTGGCAAAGCAAATGGAAAAGATTGAAGAACTCACATTGCACCTTATAGCAATGAATAAACAACTCACCCAACTGCAGCAGGAAAATAAAACACAGCAGCAGGAGATACAATCATTGAAAACTAAAAAATAATAAGTAACAATAGTTTCTGTGCCAATGCCCGGAAACTGAATCACAAAAAATACAACATCATGAAAAAGATAAACATTTCTCTGCTATTGCTGCTATGCAACCTGTTTGGCAGCCAGGCGCAGCAGTTGGTTTCTTCCGTCGCCTCCGACGTGGGCGGCAGTGTATCATTGATAAACCCGCTGAAAGTGCATCCGGCGGCTAATAACTGGATCATGTATAATATGACCGGGCCCTACAGTAACAGTTTGCAATTTTGGGCATACAGTAACACAACCAATCTTGGCCCCCAGCTTACCATTACAGATGCCGGAAATATGGGTGTGGGCACACAAACACCATCAGCCAAACTGGATGTGAACGGCACCCTGAATGTAAATGGCACTGCTAATGCAAGCAGCTATATTTCTTCCACTATTTCCAGTAACGAGGGTGGCGGCTTTGGGTTAATTAATCCACTTAAAACTGCAGCCGATGCTGCAAGCCTCTGGCGCATTTATAATATGACCACAGCTTACGGAAGTAACAGTCTCCAGTTCTGGGCTTATAGTAATACGGCTAATCTTGGAGCCAAACTCACCATTACCGATGCTGGCAATATGGGCATTGGCATTACAACGCCCGCCGCTAAATTGGATGTGGCCGGAAATGTACGTATTGGCACGGTGAATATGCCAGCCGGTTACCGGCTGTATGTAGAGCAGGGCATCCTTACTGAAAAGGTGAAAGTAGCATTAAAAAGCAGCAGTAACTGGGCCGACCATGTGTTTGCACCCGGGTATGCTTTGCCGCCGCTTAGTGAGGTTGAAGCCTTTGTGAAACAGAACGGTCACCTGCCCGGCATACCATCGGCTGAAACACTCATAAAAGAAGGCGGTGTGGATGTAAACAATATGTTCGCCAGGCAACTGGAAAAAATCGAAGAGTTGACATTGTACCTGATATCCATTAAGAAGGAAGTAAATGAATTGAAAATGGAAAATGGACAATTGCGTGCAACAATTTCAAACATTAATAACAACAACAAATGATAGATATGAAAAAGATAACGACATTAACATTGCTAATTCTGACCATTTGCAGTCATACTGCAGAAGCACAGTCCCCTGCAAAATATTTCTATTATTATCAGGGAAAGCAAATTACCTTAAGCCCTGACTATGCTTCCATTTCAGTAACTGCAGCCGACAACGCAGGCAACAACCTGGTACAGCGGATTGCTGGCAGTACCGGCTTTGTGCAGGAGGATGCTGTACGGCAAGCACTGGTGACAATAGATAATGAGGCGGCTGCCAGGCAATTCCAAAAGACACTTTATGCGGAGATTAAAAGCAACCGGCCCCTCGCCGATGCTGAATACAACAATCGTCTGATGGAATACAGACAATTGCCGGGCATTGATCATGCTGTGCCATGCTTTGTGTTGCCAAACGGGAAAAAAATAGGTACTACCAACCAGTTTTATGTACAGTTGCGCAACCCGGCTGATGTGGACGCTTTGTACGAAACAGCACGCCAGTTGAATGTGGAAGTGTTGGGGCATAACCGGTTTATGTACGACTGGTTTGTGCTGGCCTGCCACCGCAACAGCCGGATGAATGCTCTGGATGCGGCTAACTATTTTCACGAAACCCGCCTTTTTACTGCTGCCGAGCCCGCCTTTATGCTGCATGACCTTAAAGAAACAGCAGATCCGCTGTATCCAACCCAATGGGCATTGCTTAATACCGGGCAGCATGGTGCTGCTTTTGCAGGTATTGACATAAGGGCAGAAGGCGCCTGGGCCATTACCACAGGCTCCCCCAATATTCGCACCGTAGTTATGGATGAAGGCTTTGAGCAGAATCATCCGGACTATGCAACCAACAATTTTGGTAACGGCTATAACACTTTTACTGCAAGTGTTCCATCAGTAGTATATGGCAGCCATGGTACTGCCTGTGCTGGTATTGTAGGAGCACTGCAGAATAATAATCTTGGGGGCAGCGGCGTGGCACCAGGTTCCAGACTGATTTCCGTAAGTATCAATTTTGGCGGCACCAACTACAATCAGTTGGCAGATGGTATCAATTGGTCATGGCAAAATGGGGCTGATGTTATCAGTAATTCATGGGGCGGTGGTACACCCAGTGCCCTGTTCAATACTGCTATCAATAATGCGCTTACCAATGGCCGTGCCGGTCGTGGCACAGTGGTTGTGTTTTCAAGCGGCAACAATAACGGTGCGGTAGCCTATCCCGCCAACAGCAATCCCGGAATACTGGCGGTGGGCGCCATGAGTCCATGTGGCCAACGCAAAACCCCAACCTCTTGCGATGGGGAAACCTGGTGGGGCAGTAATTTTGGAAATGAACAGGATGTTGTTGCACCGGGTGTATTGATACCTACTACCGACCGGCAGGGAACAAACGGATACACAACAAATGATTATACTCCCAACTTTAATGGCACTTCTGCTGCCTGTCCGCATGTTGCTGGCGTAGCAGCCCTTGTATTGAGTATTAATGGCAACCTCACTGCAATACAAGTAAATGACATTATTGAACGCAGCGCACAAAAAGTGCGTGCAGATCTGTACGGATACGCCAATACCGGCGGAAGAACCAATGGCACATGGAATAATGAAATGGGATATGGGCTGATAAATGCCCAGCAGGCCGTTATACTGGCTGGTGGTAATGCTTGTACGGCTGACCTTACTGTAAACACCAATGTGGTAGCACCAAATATTGACAACAGGCAGGCTTCCAACAGCATAACCGCAGTAAACAATATTGCCAACGGGGCTAGAGGGGTATATCATGCCGGCGGTTTTGTACTGCTCAATCCCGGCTTTACTGCTGAACCTGGCAGCGGACTGAATGCCTATATTGAAGGGTGCAGCGGAAACTTTATTTACCGCTCCACCCAGGATGCTGCGCAGCAGCCTACCTACACCTATCGCTACCTGCAGGGAACTGAACCGGCAGTGGCAGAAAGCAGAACTTCGCAACTTTTTACAGCATCCCCAAATGTGTTCTCCACCACTACTGCATTTAATTTCCGCATTAATGAAGGGGAGGATCGTTTCAGTGTAGATGTTTATACGGTACAGGGATCCAAAGTTGCCAATGTACAGCAGAACAACAAGGCTATGGCAGGTGCCTACCGGGTAGACTGGAAGGATATCCGGTTACCTGCCGGTATTTATTTGGTAACGCTCACTACAAATAAAGGTGCAAAAACCATCAGGGTTGTAAAAAAATAAAGGCTTTGAAAACAACTGAAGAGAAGGACGCTGCGAATAGCCAATCCAATCTTCCGGACAACTATTTCATAAATGTACACAGCGGCAACACTGTGTATAAAACCAAATTTATTAATACACCGCATCTGAAAATATCAGCTACACTTGCGGTTGATATTTTCAGGTGCAAAAAAAGAAGCGTATGAAAAAAATAAAATATACGGGCTATCTGCTTATTAGCTTTATGGCAGCACAGGCTCAACAAACTTTTATAAGAAATGATGCTGGGCTGCAGGGCAATGCAGGTGCACAAAGCGGTTTTTTTGAAACCTTGGCCCCGGTAAACTATCCCGCAGGCGCATCAAGCTGGTGGCACTTGCTGGATATAAGGCATACCAATACGGGTAATAATTATGCCATGCAGATAGCAGGCAGTTTTTTTGACCAGGATATTTATTTCCGTAAAACAAATGGAGCGGCCAATACCGCATGGAACAAAATTTTATCTACCAATCCACAGGGCAATGCAGGCATCGGTATCACCCCTGATGCTGCTACCCGATTGTATGTTTACCAGGGTGCAAATTTAGGATCGGCAGCGGGTTCCAGGCAACTCATCAGCAAATTTGCTGGTGCATCCGGCAACTATTGCGAATTGAGCACTTCCTTGTACCGCTATGCAGCCGGCACAGACTGGACAACTACTGCTACCCGTATTCAGGCAAAAACGGATGTAACCGATCAGGCTTACATTGATTTCAACCCGGCCGGGTCTCCTTTTGGGCTGGCTTTGGGTACATCAGGCAGCGGCGCCGCACTTACAGTTAATAGTTCTTCGCAGGTTATCATTGGCAACACCACCAACCCCGGGGGCTATAAGTTATATGTGGAGCAGGGCATCCTTACCGAAAAAGTAAAAGTAGCTGTTAAAACAAATGCCAACTGGGCCGACCATGTGTTTGCGCCAGACTACAAACTAAGCCCCATTAATGAAGTGGATGCGTTTGTTAAAGCCAATAAACACCTGCCGGGTGTACCCTCTGCTGCCACCATGGTAAAAGAAGGGCTGGATGTAGCCACCATGGATGCTAAACTGCTGGAAAAAATTGAAGAGCTGACTCTTTACGTAATTGAGTTGAACAGGCAGATGAAAAAAATGGAAATAAAATATGCCGCACTAAAAAAGAAAACAACAGTAAGGATTAAAAAATAACAACTGCTAAAAAAAATAAAATGAAACAATATAAAAAAGTCATACTCATAAGCAGTATTGTATTTGCTGCTTCAGCAAAAGATGTATCAGCACAAAATATCTTTCCTGCAACAGGCAATGCAGGAGTAGGCACTACTGCACCTGCAACACTTCTGGAACTGAAAGCAGGGCATAGCAATACCAGTATGCGTTTGTTTTCAGACTTATTCGGACAGGGGCTTAACGGTGTAAATACGTCAAACTTAAATCTATGGGCAAGTGAGCCGGGCCTTACCTGGGAGGGTGCAGGTATTGGTAATAACGCATTGATATTAGGCTCAGGTGGCACAGGAAGGGTTACTACTACCCGGGGTGCTTCTTTTATGCGCCTGCTGGATAATGCGGTAGAAATTGCCAGCATCAACAAAGATGGTAATTTCAGAAGCGGGTTATATATTACCAATGGCAACGTAGGGTTGGGTACAGCAGCCCCCGGCGCTGCACTGGAAATAAAAAAAGGACATGAAGATACCCGGTTCCGCTTATTTTCTGACGCTTATGGCCAGGGCACAGATGGGGTAAACACTTCTACGCTGAATTTTTGGGCCAGTGAGCCCGGGCTTACCTGGGAGGGTGCTGGGCTGGGTAACAATGCTTTTGTAAGTGGCGCTGGCGGCATAGGCAGAATAACCACCACCCGGGGCGGAGCCTACATGCGGCTACTGAACAATGCCGTAGATATTTCCACTATTGACAATGCTGGTAATGTACGCAGTGCAATGCTTATCAACAATGGCAATGTAACTATTGGCAATGCGCCTAATCCTGCCGGCTACCGGCTGTATGTTGAGCAGGGCATCCTTACCGAAAAAGTAAAAGTAGCGCTTAAAACTAGTGCTAACTGGGCCGACCATGTATTTTCACCCGCTTACAAGTTGCAACCATTGAATGAAGTGGAAACATTTATCAAAAAGCACCAGCACCTGCCAGGTGTACCATCTGCACAGCAATTGGTGCAGGATGGTGGTATTGATATGAATATGATGTTTGCAAAGCAGATGGAAAAAATAGAAGAACTGACCTTGCACCTCATTGAAATGAAAAAAGAAATAAAGCAGTTACAGCAGGAAAACAGCCAGTTAAAAACAAATAATCTACAATCAAAAAA
>JANMDL010000445.1:0-1994 GCA_031376295.1 Chitinophagales bacterium | reverse complement strand
ACCCGGAGTTATTGGAGCCGTAGCAGGTGCGTTTCTCCTTGTATTCCTGGGCGACAAATACGGCAATTATATCCGCCCTGTGATTGCCATCTATACCATGATGCTGGGTATAAAATTCATCCTCAATGCATTCAGGCAAAGCAAAGTCAGTAAAAAATTCAGGCACTATAAATTATTGGCAGCAGTGGGTGGTTTTTTTGATTCTTTTGGCGGCGGCGGCTGGGGACCGATTGTTACCAGCACCCTCATCAACAATGGCCGCAGCCATAGGTTTGTGGTAGGCTCCGTAAGCCTCACCGAGTTTTTTGTAACGCTTGCAAGTGCCTTTACTTTTTTTACGCTGATTGGTGTAAGTCACTGGCAGGTAATTGTTGCTTTGATAATTGGTGGCCTGGTTGCTGCCCCTATTGCAGCAAAATTGGCCGGAAGGCTGCCAAAGAAAACCGCTTATATTCTTCTCGGTGTGCTGGTAATTATCTGGAGTACGAGGATATTGGTGAAATTATTTTAAACTCCAGCCATCGCCCGGCCTTATCTTTGCCGGAATTTTATACATTATGGCACAAAAACCAGAGACAGCAGCAGTACGCATACAAACCAACCGTACAGGAGAAAAAGAACACAGCACTCCCCTGTTTTTAACCAGCAGTTTTGTATATGATTCTGCTGAAGACATGGCAGCCGCTTTTTCTGATGATTCAGCAGACGTAAATATCTACAGCCGGTTTTCCAATCCCACGGTGGATGAGTTTGTACATAAAATTTGTGCCCTGGAAGGAGCAGAAGAGGGCATTGCCACCGGCACAGGCATGGCCGCAGTATTTGCCACCTTCATGACATTTCTCAGCAAAGGCGACCATATCATCTCTGCCTCGGCTGTATTTGGCAGCACTCATACCATAATTACAAAGTACCTGCCCAAATGGGGCATTGAATACAGTTATTTTGACATGAATAAGCCGGAGTCAATCGCCGCATTTATTCAGCCAAATACCAAAATGCTGTACGTGGAAACACCCAGTAACCCGGGTCTTGATATTATTGATATTGAATTTGTTGCAACCCTCTGCAAACAGCACAATATTTTACTGGTGGTGGATAATTGCTTTGCCACACCTGCCCTGCAGCAACCCATCAAATACGGAGCAGACCTTGTACTGCACTCTGCCACCAAATTTATTGATGGTCAGGGCCGTGTGCTGGGCGGTGTAGTGGTGGGCAATAAAGAATTGGTAAATCAGTTGTATCTTTTTGTACGCAACACAGGCCCATCCATGAGCCCCTTTAATGCATGGGTACTCACCAAAAGCTTGGAAACCCTTTTCATACGCATGGAAAAACATGCTGATAATGCACTTAAGCTGGCTGCATCACTCCAGCCGCATCCTGCCATTAACTGGGTTAAGTATCCTTTTCTTCCTTCGCATCCGCAATATGCAATTGCAAAAAAACAAATGAGCAGCGGCGGCGGTATTGTTACTTTTGACCTGAAAGGTGGTGTTGAAAGCGGCAGGAATTTCCTGAATGCCCTGCAAATGCTTTCCATGACCAATAACCTGGGCGACAGCCGTACCATTGCCTCCCACCCTGCCAGCACCACACATTCCAAACTGTCTGAAGCTGAACGGGCTGCTGTTGGCATAACGCCGGGCCTTATCCGCATCTCTGCGGGGCTGGAGCATATTGATGATATACTGGCAGATATCATGCAGGCACTGGATAAATGCTGATTGGGAGCAGATTTTAATACCTGTAACCATTTTGCAGAACACCAACAAGGGCAGACAGCCGTGGTCAATGTCGCACTGGCCAAGGGTTAAAACCAGGCAGACACCGGTGAAACAAAAAAGAATTGCTGATACCTTTATTGCTTCATCCAGGTTTCCACCACAAATTTACCAAGCGCTTCTCCCATACGCAGCCCGGTTTCATTATCAATACGAAAATGAATACCCGCATAAAATCTTGAATCTGCACAATCCTGCGCCATTTGC
>JANMDL010000432.1:0-1984 GCA_031376295.1 Chitinophagales bacterium | reverse complement strand
CTTTAATGGCCGCAGTATGGATGTATATATTGCCAAACTGCGTAAGTATTTAAAAGAAGATCCTGCACTGGAGATTGTGAACATTCATGGAAATGGGTTCAGGCTGGTAGTTACAGAGTAATTTTATTATTTTTAAAATAGAAAATGCCGCTTTTTTACAGCGGCATTTTTCGTATAGTTATTTTAGATTATTTCCCATCACCAAACAACAAATTCTCACCTCCCCCAAAAGCCGATTTTTTTCCCAAATGCTCGTAAGCCTTTGCAGTGGCTTCTCTGCCCCGTGCAGTGCGTTGTAAAAAACCTTCCTGTATTAAAAAAGGTTCGTACACTTCTTCAAGTGTGCCCACTTCTTCGCCAACGGCAGTTGCAATGGTGGTAATGCCAACCGGGCCGCCTTTAAATTTATCAATAATGGTGTGTAAAATACGGTTGTCCATTTCATCAAGCCCATGCTTATCTACATTCAGTGCTTTTAGGGCATGTTCGGTAATAGCAAGGTCAATGGTGCCATTGCCAATAACCTGTGCAAAATCTCTAACGCGGCGCAGCAGGCCGTTTGCAATACGAGGTGTGCCACGGCTGCGGCCTGCAATTTCTGCAGCGGCATCGCTGGTAATTTTTGTGTTTAATATTTTTGAAGAGCGCAGAATAATATTTTTAAGCGTAACAGCATCATAATATTCCAGGCGGCTTTTTATACCAAAACGTGAAAGCAACGGAGCGGTTAACAAACCACTTCTGGTGGTGGCACCAATCAACGTAAACGGGTTCAGATTTATTTGTACGCTACGTGCATTGGGTCCACTGTCAATCATAATATCAATGCGAAAATCTTCCATGGCAGCATACAGGTATTCTTCCACTACCGTACTCAGCCGGTGAATTTCATCAATAAATAAAACATCGTTGGGTTCCAGGTTTGTAAGTAAGCCTGCCAGGTCGCCGGCTTTTTCAATTACAGGGCCGCTGGTTTCACGTATGCTTACGCCCAACTCGTTGGCAACAATGCGGCTCAGGGTTGTTTTTCCCAATCCCGGCGGGCCATGAAAAAGAATATGATCCAAAGCCTCGCCACGCATTTTAGCGGCTTTAATAAAGATGGTAATATTATCAATAATCTGGCTCTGACCCGAAAAATCGTCAATAGCTGCCGGGCGTATGGTGTTCTCAAATTCTTTTTCGGCAGAATTTAAAAATTCAGATTCGTTATTTAAATTGGGATTGGCCATGCTGTAAAAATACTTTTTTTATTTGGGGTGAAATAAAAAAAAGCCTTCCGTAATTAAACGAAAGGCTTTTAAATAGACCTCACCAGATTCTTTTATTTATTTTGATTTTACATTAACAGCAACACGGCGGTTTTGTGCCCTGCCTTCTGCTGTTGCGTTATCTGCAATTGGCCACTCGGGTCCATAACCTTTTGCACCGGCAATTGATTTTGCACCGGCTCCCAGTTTTGTAAGCGTAGCCACAACGGCATCGGCTCTTTTTTGCGATAGTGCAATATTGCCTGCAGAGCTGCCGGTGTTATCGGTATAACCACCCAGCTTAAATTGTGCCGTTGGGTAACCTTTGGTTATGGCAACCATGTTCTTCAACTGCGTCATTGATTCGGTGGTAATTTCGGAACCGCCGGTTTTAAAACGTACATTGGTAAACTCAAACCAGTTGCCTTTTACAGTATCTAAAGTTGTGCTGGCATCTGATAAAAATTTATACAACTTATTTTCAGTTGAAAATTCGCCCACCTCTAATTTACCGGCACCATTTGGCAAATCAATAGTTACCATTTTACCCAGGTTGTAATTAAAGTTACCTGTTAAACTATCCAGCGTACCTGCTGTAGCAACGGCAGTGCTTTTTACATCCCCGGCCATTTCTTCTGTTTTTACAACTGTTGTATCGTGTCCGTCTGCAACTGCATCTGCACCTTTGTTACAACCCTTACCAAAAAAGTACCAGGCGGCAATGGCTGCTGCAG
>JANMDL010000380.1:0-2940 GCA_031376295.1 Chitinophagales bacterium | reverse complement strand
TCAATTGCTTTTGAATTTATTTCCCGTTAGCCTTTTTCAACCAACGACTCTGCCCAATCAATGGTTTCACTTACACCGGGTGTTTTGCTGAGTTTTTGCTGCCTGAACTGCTGCACTGCCCCAACTACCTGTTTCAGCAGTTTTTCTTCAATACCCGGCAGCCTTTTTTGTACAATCAGCATTTCTTTTTCCAGGCCGGGAAAATCTATCCAGTGATAGAGACAGCGGCGCTTTAAGGCATCGCTTAATTCCCTTGTTCTGTTACTCGTTAATATCACATAAGGCTTATGCCTTGCCCTGATGGTACCCAGTTCGGGTATGCTTACCTGGAAGGCAGATAACAATTCTAATAAAAATGCCTCAAATTCTTCATCACTTCTGTCCAGCTCATCCACCAGCAGTACAGGCGCCTTTTCTTCCTCCATGATTGAGCTCAGCAGCGGCCGCTTCAGCAGGTAATCATTGCTGAAAATATGATGCTCTTTTTCTTCGATAGAGAGCCCCGAGTTTTCCTGCAGCTTTATCCCCAGTAATTGTTTCTGGTAATTCCATTCATACACGGCAGCATTTACATCCAGGCCTTCGTAGCATTGCAGCCTTATCAAACGGGTATCCAGCAGGTCGGCCAGTACAATGGCTGTTTCTGTTTTACCAACACCCGGAGGGCCTTCCAGCAGCAAAGGCTTATTCAGTTTGAGCAACAGGTACATGGCTGTTACCAATTCCTCATCAGCAACATATTTTTTTTCATCCAGTAACCGGATAAGCTCTGTTGGATTCTGCAATTCCATCGCTGTTATGATTTATTGCCGCCAAAAAGGCTTTTGATGGCAGTGCCAACCAATGACCCGGTTTTCAGTTTGTGATCCACTTCCTTTCCTTCCAGCTGGTTTTTAAAATTGGAGACAAACTGGTCAAATACCTGGTTGCTCACATCCTGTATCATTCTGCTGCCGAATTGCGCCAGCATGCCTGTGATGCTGATATCCATTGTTACATCAACATTGGTGCCACCTTCGCTTTCAGCCAGCACTCCTTTCATGGTCATATCGGCACCACCTTTTCCTTTGTTATCAACACCAGCGCCTTTCAACGTCATGGTATGCGTTGCCGCATCCCTTTCCACGAAAGTGATCAGGCCACCATAACTTGCTTTTACGGGGCCGAATTTCAGTTCCACGCCACCTTTGTAATTGTTCTCGTCTATTTTTTCAGTAAGCGTGGCACCAGGCACACACACCACTACTTTTTCAGGATCAGTCAGGTTTGCCCATACAGCATCAACCGGTTGGGCTACATGAAAAGATTTTGTGATTGAAGTATTCATTTTTATTTTATTTAAAATATTTCCTTGTTTTTTTATTGAATAAGTTACGCAAAGAATGCGGGTTCTTTCTTTACTACTTTTCCCTCTTCACACCGAATCCACGCTCTTTGCGTAACACTATATTTTTAATCCGCCACTACCGGCTTATTTTGTATCGTACACACCTTTTTCCTTTAAGGCTTTCCATACTTTAAATGGTGTAATAGGGATATCCATATGCTGAATTCCATATACAGATAAAGCATCTACTATTGCGTTTGCAATAGCAGGCGGCGCACCCACTGTTGGTGATTCACCCACTCCTTTTGCTCCAATTGGATGATGTGGCGAAGGAGTAACCGTATGCCCTGTTTCCCAGCTTGGCGATTCAATAGCTGTTGGCACCAGGTAATCCATCAATGTGCCATTGAGGATATTTCCTTCATCATCGTACAACAACTCTTCATACATAGCAGGTGCAATACCTTGTGTAAGTCCGCCGTGTACCTGTCCCTGTACAATCATTGGGTTGATGATATGACCACAATCATCTATTGCAACAAAACGACGCACTTTAATATTGCCTGTTTCTTTATCAATATCCACTACACATATATATGCACCGGAAGGGAAGGTAAGGTTTGGAGGGTCGTAATAATGTGTTGCTTCAAACCCGGCTTCCATTCCCTGCGGATGGTTGGTATAAGCGGCAAACACCAGCTCCTGTATGGTTTTTGATTTTTCCGGAGCACCTTTTACAAAAAACTTTCCGGTTTCCCATTCCAGGTCATCTTCACTCACTTCTAAAAGATACGCTGCAATTTTTCTTGCTTTGTCACGCAGCTTGCGGGCAGCCACTGCGGCGGCGGCACCTGCTGTGGGTGTACTGCGGCTGGCATAAGTACCCAGGCCATAAGGAGCTGTATCAGTATCACCTTCTTCAACCTGTATATTCTCCATGGGTATGCCCAATTCTTCTGCAATAATCTGGGCATAAGTAGTTTCATGCCCTTGCCCCTGCGATTTTGTCCCAAATCTTGCAATGGCTTTGCCTGTTGGGTGTACACGAATTTCGGCACTGTCAAACATCTTGATACCGAGGATATCAAAGTCTTTTGATGGACCTGCGCCAACAATCTCGGTAAATGTTGAAATACCAATACCCATCAATTCGCCTTTTGCTCTTCTTTCAATTTGTTCTTTACGAAGCCCTGCATAATCTATGGCATCCATTGCTTTTTGAAGTCCGGCATGGTAATCGCCACTGTCATAATCCCAACCCATTGGCGAATGCCAGGGAAAATCTTCTTTCTTTATAAAATTCTGCATTCTTAACTCAGCAGGATCTTTTCCAATTTCAAATGCAAAACGATCGGTAATTCTTTCTATGGCATGTACTGCTTCGGTAACACGGAAAGAACAGCGATAAGCAACCCCGCCTGGTGGTTTATTGGTGTACACGGCATCTGCTTCCATAAATGAAGTATCATAATCATACGATCCTGTTCCTATAGAAAATAATCCTGTTGGAAATTTAGATGGATTTGCACTGGCATCGGTATAACCATGATCGGCCAGCACTTTAAACCTTGTAGCTAAAATTTTTCCATCTTTATTTCCGGCCATTTCTGCAG
>JANMDL010000366.1:0-1506 GCA_031376295.1 Chitinophagales bacterium | reverse complement strand
TGGCCATGCTGTGGAAGTTGCCGGTTGTATTCATCTGCGAAAACAATAACTACGCAATGGGTACATCAGTAGCACGTACCAGCAATGTATTGGATATTTATAAATTAGCCGATGCCTACGATATGCCGGGCGATACAGTAGATGGCATGAGTCCGGAAGACGTACACAATGCGGTACTTCGGGCTGTAAACAGGGCCAGGGAAAAAAGCGGCCCTACACTGCTGGAAATTAAAACCTACCGGTACAAGGGGCACAGCATGAGCGACCCGCAGAAATACCGCAGTAAGGATGAAGTAGAAGAATACAAGGAAAAAGACCCCATTGAACACTGCCTGAAAACGCTGACAGAACAATTTAGTGTTACTGAAGCAGAGATAGCGGTAATTAACAACAGGGTAAAACTGGAAGTGGAAGAATCAGTGCAATTTGCTGAAGAAAGCCCATGGCCCGATGACAGTGAACTGCTGAAAGACGTTTATGTACAGGAAGATTATCCCTTTATTACAGATTAATAAACATACAAATTAAATTAATAAATACAGCAATTTAAAATGGCAGAGAAAAACGTACAACAGGTACAAGAAGTGAATGTTGCAGAAGGAAGCGACGTTATAATCCAGAAAGCCAAAGGTTTTTGGGATAAATTCAGCAAACCAATCATCTACATAGGTGGTGCAATAATTCTGCTGGGCGGTGGCTGGTATGCATATAAAAACTTCTATAAGCTGCCCAAAGAAAAAGATGCAGAAAAGGCATTCTATCCAACTGAGCAGTTATTTGATAAAATGGCAGCAACTGCTTTCAGCAAAGATTCAGTAGCATTGGTACTCAGCGGAGGCAAACTGCCCGATGGAAGAACCATCACCGGCCTGCTTAAAATAATCAGCCAATACGGTGGTACAGCAGCCGGCAACAGGGCGCATTACCTGGCCGGGGCATGTTACCTGCACTCAAAAGAATTTGACAAAGCCATAAAGCAGTTAAAAGATTTTGATGGTAACGGTGCACACCAGTTACAAAGTGTAGCTTATGCAATGATTGGCGACGCTTATGCCGAGCTGAAGAAAAACGATGATGCACTTTCATATTACAAGAAAGCTGCCACCGTAAACGAAAAAGACGAATTTATTACCCCAGATGCATTGATGAAAGCAGCCATGTTTTGCGAAAAGAACAGCAAAACTAAGGATGCCATTGTAATGTATCAGAAAATAAAGGATGATTACCCCAAAAGCAGTCAGGCTTCCATTGTAGATAAATATCTTGCAAGGCTTGGTGTTATTAATTAATAAACTGTTGTTTAATGGCTGCTACAGATAACTCATTATACAATACCACAGGCATCCGGTTACCAAAGGATGCCTGTGTTGTTGTGGTACGTACCGAATGGAATACTGCAATAGTAGATAAGCTGGAAGCTGGCTGCAGCGGACTGCTGAAAGAGATGGATGTCAACTTTAAAGTGATAACAGTTCCTGGTGCTTTTGAAATAGCCTTTGCAGTAAA
>JANMDL010000351.1:0-1552 GCA_031376295.1 Chitinophagales bacterium | reverse complement strand
AATGCAGCATGCGGCAACAGCCAGCATAACAGCAAAAAAAAGTATTTTACTGCGGGCTGAACTGCCCAAAAACGGTATGTGGTAAAAGTGAGTGACACAACGATGCTGCTGCACGGACTGCTGCCGGCTTACTGATTTTCTTTGTTATTAAAACCGATGATGAACATAAGACCGGGCGAAAAACCCAGTTGCGGATGATAACTGCCCGAAAGATCGAGCCGGAAATTTTTCCAGCCAAGGCCCAGGCCTGCAAAGCCGGTGGAGGTGCCCGACACAAACCCTGCCCTTGCAAACAACTGCTGTGCAAACCTGTACTGCGCACCTGCCGTTACACTTACCGGCCTGTCTTCCTCCTTAATAATTTCTGCGCTTACAAAAAAATTGTCCGACGCATCATACCCCATCCCTATCTTATAGGCCGATGCTAATTTTTCGTCAGAAGTTTTTGAGAGTTTTGCTGCTACCGGGTTATATACATGAATACCCCCGTGCAGCTTATCAGAAAAATGCAAGATGGCACCAGCTTCGAAATTGATGGTGGAAGTATTGCCGTAAGCCGGTATGCGGTAGCCATAATAATTAAACTGTACGCCCACATCTAATTTTGAACCAAGGCTGCGGGCATAGGCCAGTCCTATTGCATTTTCATTAAAATTTTTAAAGCCTGCATAATTTACCTGCACCCCAAAATTACCCAGTTTTGAAGGAATGGCTATAGCTGCCCTGTAAGCGCTGGTGGCTGCCAGTAAAAAACGCCGCTCACCATACACACCGGCCGCAGCGGTTTTTTGCTGTGCCAGCGCTGCCTGGTTACCAGTAAAGGAAAAAACATCGTTGTGCTGCTGGCTGTAAGCACCCAAACCTGCATAAGGCAGCGCTACTGAATAGCGCAGCGATTGTGACCGGGCTGAAAATATACCCGCCCAAAAAAATAAGGCAAAAACGGCTGTACGTTTGATAAGCAATGTTTTGGTTATTTGCTTGCGCCAAGGTAAGGATAAAAATTTAATATTAGCAGCTGAAATAACGGGGCAATGGTTAATTTTGCGCCATGCAGATTTTAGATGGTAAGCTTGTATCGCAGGCTGTAAAAGATTTATTAAAAGAAAAAACAGCGCAACGCTGCAGGGAGAACAAAAAAACACCTCACTTGGCAGCAGTACTGGTAGGTGCCAACGGAGCCAGTGAAACTTATGTGGCAAGCAAGGTTAAAAATTGCGCTGAAATTGGTTTTGGCAGCACATTAGTAAGGCTGGATGAAAATATTGCGGAAACTGAACTGGTTGATATTATAGAAAAACTAAATGTAAACGACGATATTGATGGCATTTTGGTGCAATTGCCATTGCCAAAGCATATCAGCGAAGAAAGGGTTATCAATCTTATTAACCCGGAAAAGGATGTGGATGGGTTTCACCCGGTAAGTACAGGGCGCATGGTACAGGGCCTGCCCACTTTTATTCCGGCTACACCTTATGGCATCATCATGATGCTGGAACATTATAAAATAGACACCAAGGGCAAATATGCGGTGGTGATTGGCCGCAGTAAT
>JANMDL010000348.1:0-13369 GCA_031376295.1 Chitinophagales bacterium | reverse complement strand
CCGCTTTTGTTGTATTTTTGCTGCCAACTCAACGAAGGAAACAAGCATGACAGAAGTATTACTTATTATTGCGGCATACCTGATTGGTTCAATTCCTACAGCACTTATCATCAGCAAAAAATTTTTTGGGGTGGACATCCGTGATTACGGAAGCGGAAATATGGGCGCCACCAATACCTTCAGGGTACTTGGTAAACAATATGGCAAAGTGGTGATGGTGATGGATATTGTAAAGGGAATGGCTGCGGTAGGGTTATACAACTTCTTCCCTTTTTACCTGCACAACGAAACACAGGCAACTAACCTTATGGTCGGTCTTGGTCTTTCAGCAGTTGTTGGCCACATATTTCCTGTTTTTGCACAGTTTAAAGGCGGCAAGGGCGTGGCCACACTTTTTGGAATGATCATAGCTATTCAGCCCGTAGTAGCTGTATGCTGCGTAGGAGTATTTCTGATGGTATTATACCTTACACGCTATGTTTCACTCAGTTCTATGCTTGCATCAATAGCTTTGCCCATTTGTGTATTGTGGGTATGGAATGAAAATGAATTCGTTTACCGCCTGTTTGCAGTTGCTGTGGCAGCGCTGGTACTACTTACACACCAGAAGAATATCATCCGCCTGCTGCGTGGTGGCGAAAGCAGGGTGCCTATTTTAAAGTTTCGGGACAGGCGCAAAGCAAGGCGCAGCAGGGGCGAATAGCACAGTAACCCCAAACTTTATTTTTTCTTTAACAACCTTTTCCTTTTTATTTCCATCTTTTTCTATGTAAGTATACATTTACAGGGAATTTGGTACGTCAATTGTTTAGCATAACCCAAACAGTTTTTTAAATTAGATAATGATGAAAAGAATAAGTTTTGCCCTTGTAGTACTGCTGTCGCTGGCTGCTTGTACTAAAAACGCCGTTACTGGCCGTAAGCAATTAAAATTATTTCCCGAATCAGCACTTCGGGAACAAGCCCTTACCGAATACAGAAGCTTTCTCTCTCAAAGTAAGGTGCTGAGTGAAAACGTAAACAAAGATGCTGAAATGGTAAAGCGGGTGGGTACACGTATTGCAAAAGCGATAACAGATTATTACACTTCAAAAGGCCTGGCAAAAGAGCTGGAAGGCTACGAATGGGACTTTAACCTTGTAAACGATAAACAGGTAAATGCCTGGTGCATGCCCGGCGGTAAAGTGGTGGTATATACCGGTTTGCTTGAAATAACCCAGAATGAAGCCGCACTGGCAGTGGTGATGGGGCATGAAATTACCCATGCTGTAGCGCATCACGGTAACGAACGCATCAGCCAGGTTGCCATTGCCCAGGGGCTTGAAATTGCCGGTAATATTTTTACATCGGGCAACCAAAAAGCCAATGGAATCTTCAATAATATATTCGCCCCGGCTGCGCAGGTGGGTGTTTTACTCCCCAATAGCCGCAATCAGGAATATGAAGCCGATAAATTGGGGCTGGATTTTTGTGCCATGGCTGGCTACAATCCAAGGGAGGCGGTGCCTTTCTGGAAGCGGATGAGCCAGGCAGGCGGACAGAAACCACCGGAATTTCTTGCTACGCATCCCAGCGATGAGAACCGCATAGCAAAACTCGAAGCTCATATGGAGGAAGCATTAAAATATTACAGACCTGTAGGGCCTGTAAACAGGTAAAAACTATCTGCTGGCAAAATCATTTCCCCCTTTTTCAACCGGAAAAGGTTTTTTTTGCATCTTTACTTCATATTTTTTTAATTGCAATTTGACACGTTTTTTATTGAGAAACCGCTAAAAAGCTTGCCTGTAAAAGGTTTTGATGCTGTAAAAAAGCAATTAAATTATGCAGTGTGAAAAAAAAATCGTTACTTTTGCATTCTTTTTAATAACCCTTTAACATTTGCCTGCGTATGTCGTTTATACAATCATTGCCGGAGAAGTTGCAATTAAAGGATGAGAAAAATCTTTTAATACAAGGTTTGCCCTCTTCAGTAGAGAAACAATTCATTAAGTATTCCTTTGCTAAAAATGTAACCCCGCTGCTCAGGGCAAGGCGTATCGATTTCGCCGTTGTATTTGCCATCAGTCAAAAGCAGGTAAAAGACATTTTGAGGGAAGTGGTTCCGGCCATGCATCCGGAAGCTAAACTCTGGATTGCTTACCCAAAAATTACTTCAAAAATAGCCAGCGATCTTTGTAAGGAATGCAATTGGGATTTTGTATGCCAGCATGGCTATAAAAGCAGCGATAATGTAACCCTGGATCATGTTTGGAATGCAGTACAATTCAGAAAACATGAGGGCGAACTGCTAACCACAAGCGAGGATGAGGATGGTGAAATGGAAGTGGTAACTGTAAGGGCTGTAAATATAGGCAACCGTGCAGTGGAAATACCCGGAGAATTGCAAACTGCACTCAATCAGAATAAGCAGGCCGCAGCCTATTACGAGTCGCTGCCTTTCACCCACAAAAGAGAATATGTAAAGTGGATTACCGAAGCAAAAAAGGGCGAAACCAAAACCAAGCGTGCGGCAAAAACATTAGAAATGCTCACTGCCGGCAAAAGGCTGGTGGCTGTAAAATAAAAAATTATTTTGTAATATTGAACCCCGTTTTTTACGGGGTTTTTTTATGCACTTAAGTGCTTTCTTTTTCCATATCAGTATACTTTAACCGGGCAACCGGTTTTGCCGTTTCCTCCACCCCTGCCTCCATTTCCTGTTCCAAGCAGGTAACTTAATTTTACCCCGGTAAAATAATACCAGTCCTTAAATTTGGCGCCACCCCTTTGTGCACCATCAGCAGGATAGGTAAGTCCCGACTTTAATTCATCTCCCCTGAAGGCCAGCTCAACAGCCTGCAACCCGCGGTTGGCAAGCAGCAGATTCCTGTCCACATAAGTTGTACTCACATCATCAATATAATCGGTAAAAGTTTTTCGTAAACCAAGTTCCACACCTATCCGTATTTTTTCATTCAGCGCCATTTTAAAGCCGCCGCCAAAGGGAATGGCAAACTGGTTTAAACTATACATTTTGCGGCCCTGGTAAAAGCCTTGCCCTTCTGTACCCAGCGGCTGCAGCGCAATTTTATTGCCATTGCTGTCAATTGCTTTTGGGTTAAAGTGAAAATAACTGACACCTGCAAATACATAAGGAGTAATACTTCTTTCGTACAGGCTGAAAAAATGATATTCGCCGCCCAGGTGAATATCAAGTACCGGGGAGGTAAAGTTGAGGTTACGGGTACTATTGAGGTTGTTTTTTTTATCATTGCCCGACAGGGTGCCGTAAGTGAAATTAGCTCTTGCGTACAGTTTTTCTGTAAGCTCATACAATACACCCGCCCCTATAGCAAAATGCGATTGATTAAAAGTAAACCTCCGGGGCTGAAGGTCGCCCTGGTAATTACTGGTGCCAGCAAAAATGGTTGCGGATAGTCGTTGCGTTTTCCCCGCAAAAGGAAGTGCAGCTAATAAGGCAACGATAAAATAATGTTTCATGGATAAATAGTTTTATGATTTGGTCATGGTATTACAACTATCATACCTTTCATGAAAAATGTGGATTAATAATGGGAAACGGGTAACATGGCAAGCCGGTTTTTGCTTTTTTTATTCATTGTGATTTATTTAAATGTACAAAAAAGCCCCCAAAGCGGAGGCTTCGGGGGCAGTAAAAAAATATATTGAACCTTTACTTGGGATTCAGCATTTTATTCAGCCTGTCGCTGATATCCTGCAGGTGATACTTCGTCATTTTATCCGGAGTAATTGCAGCCGCATCGGCCAATTGCTTCAACTCACGGGCATGGCCTTTTAATACAGACAGCAAGTCAGATTTTTTGGAATCAACTGCAGGTGTGCCACCACCAAAGTTGATGGTAAAGCCTCCTTGTGCAGTTACAGGTGGGTTTACCAACGCACCCAATCTTTCAATATAGGCTTTCTGCAGGTTGCGCCTGTACATATCAATTGGTTTTTTAGCTGCCAGTTCGGTAAACACATTTTGTTTCAGGTCGCCCAGCAGGTCGGTAACCGTATAAGCCAGGTTACCATTCGCAGCTTCTGCATTCAGCATTTTGCCCATTACATAAGTACTCAGCATCCTTCCCAGGGCAGTTTCCTGCACGGCCAATATGGTAACATTGGGAACAAGACCGGTTTTTTCTTTCACCTCCTTGTTAATAAGCCATGTTGGTGTATTAAATACCTGTGTTTTGATAAAATCCATAGCTTCTTTTTGGGTTGCTTTGGAAACATATTCATAAACAGGGCCACCCTGGTCCACTTTTTTAGGAGTTTCGTAAATACCACCAAAGTTATAGCATACATGCCCGATATAGCGCCTGAACTGGCCTACAACTTCACCATATAATTCTCCCAGGTTTTGAAAAGCTTCATTGGGGGTTTTTGTCCAGGCAGGCAGGTTGGGTAAAATGCGCTGCAGATTTTTAATACCATAAGCAGATGCTTTCATGGCATTGTCACCAATATCTTCGCTCTGGCAGCGTGGATCATCCGGTTGACCCTGGCGGCCAAACCAGTAGCGTTTGTCACTGGCTTTTGCAGCCACCCATTTATCAAGTACGGGTACTTCATCTTCAGCAGTTTTGGCATCTGGCAAAAACCTGTAGCCCCACTCAATAGCCCATTTGTCGTATTCGCCAATGCGTGTATACAAGCCCGCCGGAGAAATATTGTCTTCGGGTTGTGCTACGTAATTAAAACGGGCATAATCCATAATACTTGGCGTATGTCCATTGGCTTCCACCCATGCTTTATTTCTAAGGTTTTCAACCGGGGTACTGCTGCTGCTGCCAAAGTTGTGTGGCAGGCCAAGTGTATGCCCTACTTCATGCGAAGACACAAAGCGTATCAGTTCCCCCATCAGGTCATCATCAAAATCCATTTTGCGGCTGCGTGGATCCACTGCAGCAGTTTGTATCAGGTACCAATTGCGCAGCAGGTGCATTACATTGTGAAACCAGCCGATATGCGATTCAATAATTTCGCCGCTGCGTGGGTCATGTACATTTGGCCCATAAGCATTTTCTATATCAGATGGCTTGTAAACAATGGCTGAAAAGCGGGCATCCTCAATACTCCAGGTACTATCTTCAGCCTTAGTTGGAGCTACTTTGCCAGCAATTGCATTTTTAAAACCAGCTTTTTCAAAAGCCACGTTCCAGTCATTTACGCCAGCAATAAGGTAAGGCACCCACTTTTTAGGAGTGGCAGGGTCAATATAATATACAATTGGCTTTGCCGGTTCCACCAGTTCACCACGCTTATATCGCTCCATATCCTCTGGTTTTGGTTCCAGTTTCCAGCGGGTAATCATGCTTATTTCCTTTACTCCCTGCGGATTGGCATCAAAATCGGTGTATTCCCGGCTGAAATAATCCACCCTGGGGTCGGCGTAGCGGGGTTTCATTACTTTTTCGGGCAGCAGATACAATGAGCTGTTCAGTTCTAATGTAACCGTAGCCTGGCTGGGTGGTGCAGGTGGAAATCCTGGAATTGAAGGACCGCTGCTTTTTCCAAAAGTTTTTACTGTTTTTATTTCAATATTAACTGGATACGGCTTTACGGAACTGATATAAGACTTATCAGCCTGTAGTGAACCTGCCTGAAAAGCTGTTTTTACACCTCCACTAAAGCCAAATATTTCATTGTCACCATTGATATTATCTGTTATTTCAATTACGCTGCCGCCTCCCAGGCTGTCGGGTACCTGGGCCTTTATTTCAAAAGCCATCGCAATGGGTTGCATATTAGAGTTGGCCACCGAGCGAAACATCGCCTTAGTACTGTCGCTACTTCTTACATCATAAGAAATACTTTTCAGAAATAGTTTCTGATTAGGGCCTTTTTCAAAACGGATTACACCCTGGCTAATCTGGTCGCCGGCATAGCCATAAAAGCCTTTGGCAGTTTGTATAGAAGATTTAGATACCCTGTTTACATAAAGGATATCCCTTCCAATCATTTTGTCGGTAATCTCAAAAAAGTACTTGTCTTCAATTTTATGCACTGTAAACAGCCCTTTTTTTGTAATTGCCTTGTCGGTAATTACATCTTTGTAGGGTTTAGGCCCCGGTTTTGGGGTGCTTACTGCTGCTGAGGGTACCGGTGGCATGCCGGGTACTGTGGGAACAGCCGGTTTGGGCTGGGCAATTGCAAGCACAGATACGGCTGCAAAAAAGGCTGTAACCGACACTTTTTTTACGTAAAAAATCATACTTAAAGCTTTTGTTAACTTTTAATTAATTAATTTGTACTCAAACGAAAATATCAATTCGGGCATAAAATAACGGTTTTTTGGGATGAGTGGCAAAAAATATGTAACCCTCGTTTTATTTAAGCCGTTATGGAAAAACTGCGTTTAGCGCATCAGGCAGAAAGATGAGAAAAAATAATAACAGAATCTTGCTGGTTTCACTTAATTTATTAACTTGTGCGTTCCGTTAAAAATATTTGTTAATAAGTTTTGATTGTTGAAATATATTTTTCAGTAGCATTGTGCAATCAAAAGTTATAATTTTTTAAAATCAAACATTTTCACTCACTAAAAATTTGAATGTTATGGCAGAAACAAAACCAACTGCAACTGTAAAGCCCTCAACCTCGGTACAGGTTAAAAAATCCAGCAATCTTATTTCCCTGCTGGCTCCTGTTTTATGCGTACTAGCCGGCTATTTATTCTGGAGGTTTGTATTGGGAAACCCGGATAATTTTTCTAAACCTGGTACAGGTTGGTTTAAACCGGAACATGATGGACCTAAAACAGCGTTAAGTAAAATGTATCTCGGCGGTATTATTGTACCCATTTTAATTGGTTGTTTATTAACAGTAGTTACTTTTATTGTTGAAAGATTTCTTACCATCAGTAAGGCAACAGGAACAGGGAACAATGCTAATTTCATCCGTAAAATACAGTATCACCTGGCCAACAAAAATGTAGATGCGGCATTGGCTGAGTGCGACAAACAAAAAGGCTCCGTAGGTAATGTAATGAAGGCTGGCCTGCACCGTTATAAAGCAATGATCAGCAATACAGAGCTTGCTACCGATCAAAAAGTAATGGCCATCCAGAAAGAAGTAGAAGAAGCGACAGCACTGGAACTTCCTATGCTGGAAAAAAATCTTGTATTCCTTTCAACCATTGCTTCTGTAGCAACCCTGCTGGGGCTGCTCGGTACAGTACTGGGTATGATTAAATCTTTCTCTGCCCTTGGTGAAGGAGAAGGTGGAGGTGATGCTGCAACAAAATTGTCAATCGGTATCTCAGAGGCGCTGTACAATACAGCCCTTGGTATCGGTACATCAGCATTTGCAATCATCTTCTACAATATGTTTACTACTAAGATTGATGGTATTACTTATGGTATTGACGAAAGCGGCTTTACTCTTACACAAAGTTTTGCATCCCTGTACAAATAGTACCGGGCTGTATGGATTTTGCACAGTAATGAATCATATTAAGTAAATAAAATAATTATGGGAAGAGCGAAAATTTCACGGAAGAGTACCAATATAGACATGACGGCCATGTGCGATGTAGCATTTCTGCTGTTGTCATTCTTTATATTGGCTACCAAGCAAAAGCCACCAGAAGCAGTAAGTGTAACCGCCCCGGCTTCAGTATCTTCTAAAGCAGCTCCCGAAAAATCCATCTTAATTACACTCAACAAAGAAGGAAAAGTGTATTTAATGCTGGGAGAAGATACCAAAAAGATGGAAGTTATACGGGATATTAATACAACCAGGGGCCTTGGTCTTTCTAATGGCGAACTCGTTAAGCTGTCTAAAATGAGCGTAATTGGTATGCCATTGAACCAGATCAAAGGTATGCTTGCCCTGGAACAGGCAATACCGGGGGATAAACTACCCGGCATACCTGCTGGCGACAGCAGTAACAACGAGTTGGTTGACTGGTTAAGGAGTGTAAACGTGGCTTATGCCAATACCCCACGCAGCCAGTTTGAAGAAATGGTACTGCTGAAAGGTGATGGGGATGCTAAATATCCTGATTTTAAAAACATAAAGTATGCCTTAAAAAAGAACAATATGTTCAAATTCAGGATTGTGACCAACTCTGAACAGGTACCGGGCGGCTCAGAACTGTACATCAAAGTGCAGGAAGAGAAGCGGGCCAAAGGGAAATAAAATATTAACGAACTAAAAATAGTTTTTATGGCAGAAATGGATACCTCGTCCGGTGGTGGTCACAAAGGTGGCCCCGGCGTCAAAAAACCAAAAAAGTTATCCACAAGGGTAGATCTTACCCCAATGGTGGATTTGGGTTTCCTGCTCATTACCTTCTTTGTGTTTACAACTACCATGAGTAAACCAACGGCAATGGCAATGAACGAACCCAAGGATGATCCGAACACCCAGTTGAAGGTTAAAAGTTCGGGTGCAATGACCATCCTGCTGGGAAAGGGTGACCAGGTGTATTATTATTATGGCGAACTGTTGGCAGAAACCATCAGTGAGCAGTTTAAAAGTTCCAATTACAAAGAAATGCGGGATTTGATTACTGCTAAAAAGAAAGCAACGCCCATAGGAGATTTGATGTACATCATTAAAGCAGACAAAGAGTCGAAATTCAAAAATGCCATTGACATTTTAGATGAAATGACTATTTGTGATGTGCCACCAGGGCACTATGCCGAAGTGGATATAACAGATACCGAAGCAATGCTGATAAAAAAGACAGAAGAAGCAAACGGCATAAAATAATTTTATGGAATTGCTTCAATTGTGAATCTAATTAACAAAGCCTTTTAAAATGGATATATCAAAAATTTTAAGTGCCGATATACTGGATATCATCTTTGATGGTAAAAACAAACAGTACGGTGCTTACGATCTCCGCAAATCGTACAATAAGCGGCTTACCAAGGCCCTGCTGATTACAGCCGGTCTTGCATTGCTGATATTTCTGGGGACGGTTTTTGCCAGTGTGTTTACCAAAAAAGACAGTGATAAACTGGATGTATTGGATACACAGTTAGCAGAAATTAAGAAGGATGCGCCACCGCCTCCTGTTGTTCCGCCCCCGCCGCCGCCCAAGCCACCACCTCCACCCGAAATTAACCAGGTGAAGTTTACTCCTCCTAAAATTGTAAAGGATGAGGAAGTAAAGCCTGATGAAAAGATAGAGGAAATTAAGGAGGACCAGGTAATCAGTAATAAAACAGTTGAAAGTGAAATTAAAGACGCTGTTGTTGCTGCCCCTGTTGAAGAAAAAGGTACACAGATAGTGGAAGCCCCCCCTAAAAAGGAAGAAGATGAAGACAAAATCTTTACCAAGGTGGAGAATGAAGCAGAATTTCCTGGTGGTGATGGTGCCTGGAGGAGGTATCTGGAAAAGAACCTGAATGCCAACACTCCTGTTGACAATGGTGCACCAGAAGGCACATACCAGGTAATTGTACAGTTTATCGTAAGTAAAGATGGCAGCATCAGCGAAGTAAAAGCGCTCTCTGACCATGGTTATGGTATGGAAGCTGAAGCGATAAAAATCATCAAAAAAGGACCAGCCTGGAAAGCGGCCCTGCAAAACGGACGCAACGTAAATGCCTACCGCAAGCAGCCGATTACCTTTGTGGTTCAGGAACAGTAATTTTCAAAAGCCTCATTATAAAAAACCTCCCCTTTATTGTGGGAGGTTTTTTTGTGCCTTATATTTTCTTTATGCAGAAATCCGGTACCCTGCTTGCCTTTGCGCTATCATAAAAACTTACTTTATTATCTGTGAAAATGTAAACGTTTGAAAAGTATTCGCTTTTACTGCACAATGCAGTTGCCATAATTTTACCGGTATTACTAAGTGCCAGGTCATCAGTATACCACAAACCAGTTTGCTTAGTTTGCCGTAATTACTTCTCTGCAAAAACTACGTTTAATCATAATGGTAAGTAAATGTTTTTTGTTGTGCAATTTAAAAAAGTATGAGAAGCAGGTTGTAAAAAAAGTTTATGGAGTTGTTTCAATTTTGAATCTAATTACAAAATCTTTTACAATGGACATATCAAAAATTTTACAAGCTGATGTGCTGGATATCATCTTTGATGGTAAAAACAAACAGTATGGAGCTTATGATCTCCGCAAAACTTATAACAGGCGGCTGGCTAAGGCTTTGCTGATAACAGCTGGCATTGCGTTGCTTATATTTCTGGGCTCAGCTTTTGCCAGTGTATTTACCAGGCCGGCACAGGATAGACTGGATGTGCGTGACACACAGTTAGCAGAAATTAAAAAAGATGTGCCACCACCCGTGGTGCCGCCTCCCCCACCCGTGATGACACCACCACCCGTAATTAACCAGGTAAGGTTTACGCCACCCAGAATTGTACCTGATGAGGAAGTAAAGCCTGATGAACAAATTGAGGAAATTCCGGACGATGCTGCAATCAGTGACAAAACTGTTGTGACGGATAATAAAGACGATGTAATAATTGCTCCGGTTGAACCAAAAGGAACGCAGATTATTGAAACACCTGTAAAAAAAGAAGAAGATGAAGACAAGATTTTTACCAAAGTGGAGAATGAAGCAGAGTTTCCTGGTGGTGATGGTGCCTGGAAAAGATACCTGGAGAAAAATCTGAATGCTGATACCCCGGTTGATAATGGTGCGCCAGCGGGCCCATACCAGGTAATTGTTCAATTTATCGTAAGTAAAGATGGCAGCATCAGCGATGTAAAAGCGCTCTCTGAGCATGGCTATGGCATGGAAGCTGAGGCACTGAAAATCATCAAAAAAGGACCAGCCTGGAAAGCGGCCCTGCAGAACGGCCGCAACGTAAATGCCTACCGCAAGCAGCAGATTACCTTTGTGGTTCCCGAATAGTAATTTTCAATCAATAGTAACGATAAAAACTCCCCGTTGTCTGGGAGTTTTATCGTTACCTTATACTTTCTGATAATTATATATTTTTCGCTTTGCAATTCCTTTTTTCCATGTTACAATGTACCCCTCCATTGGTTTAAAGCCAGCAGTACTTAGTATCTCATCCATCTCTCTGGCCATGTACAAAGGCATATTGCAATTGCCATGTTTTTTGCCGGGTTTATCGGGTACCAGTTCATCAATATACAGCAGTCCGCCCGGTTTAAGCTTGCTGTAAATATCTTTCAGCATAGCCTGTGGCTGTGTAAATTCATGAAAACTGTTGATAATTAAGCATTTGTCGAAATACCCCTTGGGCAGCAGCGTGGCATCCGGGGTGCCGGTAATCAATTTATACGTACTGGTAAGTGGTTTGCCACTAAGATTACCATAATAATTCCACACATAGGCAGCCTGCGGGGCGTTAAAGTAAGTAGTGTCAATATCTTCCAGGTAAAACTCCACACTATCGCAAAAACTGGCGTAAATGGCCTCGCCCACGCAGGTCTGGGCACCAATACTTGCTACTTTCTCGTGTGGCTTAAAATTATAAAAATCAGCCACAGAGCCATGCTGCTGCTTTAATTTGTCAAACGACTTGTAAAAAGTACCGTGAAAACCATCTTTTTTAAAGGATAAATAAGATTTATTGCAGGATAGCAGGAACAACAGGCCAATAGCGTTAAGAAACTGTTTCATGAGTAATAGATATAGGCTGAAAATAAACATTTTTCCACACAACACATCTTAATTTTTCTCTGCCGGTAAAATAGGCATATCTTTGCACGACCTCCCGGATATTTTACAATCAGATTTTCCATTGGTCAATAGTTAAAAAGCTGAAAAATGCGATGTCATTCAATGGCAGCGTATTTTGTGTATTGTATAAATAAGGGGCTGAAGCAAGGCTTTTGTTAATGGTTTAAGGAAGAAGAAACTTATCTAATTAAGAAATAAATAATGGCAAAGTACATTTTTGTAACAGGTGGTGTTACCTCATCGCTGGGCAAGGGAATTATTGCGGCTTCGCTGGCCAAACTGCTGCAAAGCCGCGGCCTTAAAGTTACCATCCAGAAATTTGACCCGTACATCAATGTTGATCCGGGTACACTAAACCCCTATGAACATGGTGAATGTTATGTAACCGATGATGGAGCAGAAGCCGACCTGGACCTGGGGCACTATGAGCGTTTTTTGAATACTCCTACATCGCAGGCAAGTAATGTAACGACCGGCCGTATTTATCAAACCGTAATTAATAAAGAGCGGGAAGGTGCTTACCTGGGTAAAACGGTGCAGGTGATACCCCACATTACCGATGAGATAAAACGCAGGATGCTGCTGCTGGGTAAAGAGGGCAAGTATGATATTATAATTACGGAGATTGGTGGCACTGTTGGTGATATTGAAAGCCTTCCTTTTGTGGAAGCAGTGCGCCAGTTGCAGTGGGAAATGCCTGAAGAGGACTGTATGGTAGTGCATTTGACATTGATACCTTACCTGCGAGCCGCCAAAGAGCTGAAAACAAAACCCACCCAGCACAGTGTTAAACTGCTTGCCAGCGAGGGTGTACACCCTGATGTGATTGTGTGCCGTACAGAAGAGCCGCTTAACAATGACCTGAAAAAGAAAATAGCACTTTTCTGCAATGTAAAAACGGATGCAGTAATTGAGGCAATGGATGCCAGCACCATTTATGAAGTGCCGCTGAAAATGCTGCAGGAAGGGCTTGACGTTATTGTATTAAAAAAATTACATATTAACGGGTATGCAGCACCAGAACTTACCAAGTGGAAGATATTCCTTGATAAACTGAAATATCCCAAATCAAAAGTAACGATTGGCCTTATTGGTAAATACATAGAGTTGCAGGATGCTTACAAATCAATACTTGAAGCATTTGTACACGCAGGTGCGATGAACGAGTGCAAAGTGCAGGTGCTGGACGTACACAGTGAAACAATTACTGACGATAATGTGGCAGAGAAACTCAGCAAGCTGGATGGCTTACTGGTAGCGCCTGGCTTTGGCCTGCGTGGTGTGGAAGGAAAGATTGCGGCTGTGAAATATGCCCGTGAAAACAAACTGCCTTTTTTTGGTATATGCCTTGGTATGCAGATGGCGGTAATTGAATTTGCCCGTAATGTGCTGGGCTGGACAGATGCCCACTCCACTGAAATGGAAAAAAATACGGAGCACCCGGTGATAGACCTGATGGACGAGCAGAAAGAAGTAACTGCCAAAGGCGGCACCATGCGGCTTGGAGCATATCCCTGCGATATTAAAGAGGGTACAAAAGCATACAGCATTTACGGAGCTGCTCAGGTAAGCGAAAGACACAGACACCGCTGGGAGTTTAACAATAAATATATTGAAGATTTTGAAAAAGCAGGTATGGTGTCCAGTGGAAAAAATCCCGGAACAGGCCTGGTGGAGATTGTGGAACTTCCCAATCATCCTTTCTTTATAGGGGTGCAATATCACCCTGAA
>JANMDL010000321.1:0-9629 GCA_031376295.1 Chitinophagales bacterium | reverse complement strand
CATGGCGAGCCGTTTATTTGTGCAGTTGCCGCACATGATGTAAGCTGCCTGATGGAATATAAAAATATGAGCCTGCAGGAAGCAATGAATGAAGTGGTAATGCACAAGCTTAAAAAAATGGAAGGAGAGGGCGGAATGATCGGGGCAGATGCGCAGGGTAATATATCGATGATTTTTAACAGTGCCGGTATGTACAGGGGCATGCGCAACAGTTTGGGCGAAAGCGCTATCGCTATTTACAATGTTTAGGTGAAAAGTTGATTAGTTTTGAGTTCGTCACATTCGTCATTCTCAATAAGTTCAAAGTTAAAAGGTTCAAGGTTCCTCACATTCTTCATTCATCCTTCTTCCTTTGTGTTTTTTGTTACGGGTTGTTTTTGTTACGGGTTAGCGGGTTAGCACATTCGTCATACATCCTTCTTCCTTCGTAATTCCAAAAAGGTTCAAAGTTAAAAGGTTCAGGGTTCCTCACATTCGTCATTCATACTTTTTCCTTCGTAATTTGTAAGGGTTCGGGTTCGCTACATTTTCAATTCTTTATTCTTAATTGCCTCAGCCTCCGCTGATATTTATCCTTGTAAAACCAAGCAGCCGCAGCATTTTTTTTGTAACCTCAATGCTTTTACTGCCAGCCTTAGGCAATACGTTTTGCTGTATGGCACGGTTAATCAGTTTATCCCGTGCTTTTAGTTTTACTGCCGTTACATCTTCGGAGGTCCAATTACCAGTTTCACTAAAGGTTTCAAAATCAGAGGGGTTCATTATCACTGTTAATATTTCAGCAGCAGGAAGTTTTATGCTTACTGAATCTTCTTTAATAAAACAATCCTTTTCGGTAAGCTTTTCAAAATTGATGCCTGCCATCACTTTTCCCCTGCCCACCAGTACCAGTTTTGCTATACTTTGATAGGGCAATGGGATGAGCGCTTCAGGGTTGTTCAGGTATTTGGTATCAGTTTTTTCCTGTTGTATTACTATTTCGTCAAATACAGTAATGGTAACGAGTTGAGACAGTTTTTTTATTTCCTCCACCAATATGGGCGTATTGTCAATCACCACCGGTTTGGGTTTGAATATGCTACCAAATGAGGGCAGCAGGTTAAACTTGCTCAGCACCCAGTAAATCAGTACCAGAACAATCACGGTTAGAATATTTCTGCCAATCTTTTTCAACTCAATCCAGTTTTGGGTTATTATTAATGCTGCCCTGTGTTGTAATATTTACTGTTGTATACCCCACCCTTTTTAAAAAGTCAGTGATTAATTTTTTTGCATTGGCATCTGCTGTTGGCAATATGCCCATGGCTTCTGTGCTGTTGCGTATCTGAGTTTCGGCCTGGGCTGCCAGTGCGTCTCTTTCGCCTGCTTTAAAGGGTGATCGGAAGATGTCAATCTCCTGGTATTCTACAACAATATCCTCCGGAGGCATATTAAGCGAAATAACCTTTGCAGCCGGCACCTGTATGCTGATGCTTTTGCCATCAACCTGTATGTTTTCTTCTTTGATGGCTGAAAGGTCAATACCGGCTTTAATGGAAGCACGGCAACTCATCAAAATCTTTCTGTCGCCGGTTTTATACCAGGTTTTATTGTCGTTCGCTTTAATAATCTTGGTTACCAGGTATTCCACTGTTACCAGGTCACTCATTTCCCTGATGGTCAGTATCTCCCTTTGCTTAGCATCAGCAGATTTACTACAACTACCAGTGAAGCAGCACACAATAAACAAAAATATATACACCCTTAACATAGCTGCAATTTACAATGCCTTACTTTTGCATCAAAATAAACATTACGTGAACAAATATGCGGTGATAGTGGCCGGTGGCAGCGGCAGCAGGATGGGAGGAGCCATTCCCAAGCAATTTCAGTTGGTAAATGGCAAACCGGTACTGTTTTATACCATTGATGCTTTTTTAAACAGTTATACCGACTTGCAACTGATACTGGTACTGCCGGATGAGCACCTTGAGCTGGGCAGGGAAATAGTGGACGGCTTTTTTGATTACAGCAGGATACAATTAACCATGGGTGGCCGCACCCGCTTTCACTCGGTGCAAAACGGACTGAAATTGGTGGAGAAAGAGAGTGTGGTATTTGTACATGATGCAGTGAGATGTCTTGTAAGCCAGCAATTGATACAGCGTTGTTTTGAAGGTGTTATGACTTCTGGCTCTGCCATACCCGTTACCGGCAGCAGGGACAGTATCAGGCTTTTACTGGAAGATGGCAACGAAGCCATAGAAAGATCGAAAGTGAAATTAGTGCAGACACCGCAAACCTTTCACAGCAAGATATTGCTGCCGGCTTTTAATATTGATTACAAAGAATGGTTTACCGATGAAGCCACCGTGGTGGAAGCATTCGGACTTAAAATAACCCTGGTAGAAGGTGAGGAAGAAAATATCAAGCTTACTTACCCGGCGGATATTGCCCTGGCGGAGGCTATTTTAAAAAACAGGGAACAATAAATTATGTCTGCGATAAATTTTGAATTCAAAGCAAGATGTGTTGATATTGCTGCTGCTGAAAAAAAACTGCTGATACTTAACCCTGTATTTGCAGGAGAAGACAATCAAATTGATACCTATTTTATTGTGCCGGATGGCCGCCTCAAACTCCGGGAGGGTAATATTGAAAATGCGTTGATTTTTTACAAAAGAGAAAATACTGCTGGCGCAAAACTATCAACTGTATTGCTTTACCAGCACCACCCTGATAAGGCATTAAAAGAAATATTGACGGCATCGCTCGGTATAAAAATAGTGGTGCAGAAAAAACGCAGGATTTATTTTATCGAGAATGTAAAGTTTCACTTTGACAGAATTGAAGAGTTGGGTACATTTATCGAGGTGGAAGCTATTGACCGTACAGGTGATATCGAGTTAGAGAAACTGAAGGTGCAATGCAGTTATTATGCATATCTACTGGGCATTCAACTACAGGATTATATTGCTCATTCATATAGTGATATGCTGATAGGATGATGGGGGAAGAAGAATGTACTGATATGCTGATTTGCTGATGGTGCTGAGTTTCGCAACACTTTGAACTTATCAATATATGAGCCCTTGCACACTATCATCTGTACACTAATATCTTCGTTTCTGTGGCAATACTTATAATTTTACAATGATTTATTTATGACAGCCAATAGGGAGATTGTCCTGGCAGAAAGCAGCGAAACAGGGTTTACTGGTGTGTGCCAGCTTAAGCGGATATGGAGCAAGGCCATGCTGGGAGCAGTTGGGCTTGATAATGAATGGCAGCTTGATAATGCGGTGCTCAGCCTGCTTGGCGTTGGCCTGCTGCCTGCATTTACTTTTTTATACAAACAGCAACCTGATTTTAACAGTTTTGAAGAATGGGTGGCAGTGCATCATGGTGGTACTGTGCCTGCAGAAATTGTAGCACAATGCAATGCTTTGTTTGCACAGCAGCAGGAAACAGTTACCGCAACTACCGGGGAATTGGTACTTACGCCGGCCGATATACGATTTTGGGAAGAGCATGGTTATGTGATTGTACGCAATGCCATATCAAAAGAAGATTCTGCGGCCAGCAGTAAAGCAATATGGGAATTTTTGGGGATGGATGAAAACGAGCCAGCAACCTGGTACCGGCCAACTGATAAGCTGCAGGGCATCATGGTGCAACTGTACCGGCATCCTGTGCTGGATAAGAACAGGGCGTCGTCAAGAATCCGCAGGGCTTTTGAGCAGCTTTGGGGACATGGCAACCTGGTGGTAACTACGGATAAAACAGGATTTAACCCGCCTGAAACGGACAACTTTAAATTCAGGGGAAGCGGCCTGCACTGGGATGTGAGCCTGGCGCAGCCCATACCATTTGGTGTGCAGGGCATTTTGTATTTAACGGATACCGTGGCGGAGCAGGGTGCCTTAACATTGGTGCCCGGGTTTCATCGTACAATAAGCAACTGGCTATTGCAACTGCCTGCCGGTGCCAATCCCCGCAATGAAGATATTACAAAATTCAGCCCGGTAGCGGTGGCTGCAAATGCTGGTGATTTTATCATATGGCATCATGCCCTGCCTCATGGCAGCAGTCCCAACAGGGCCAATGCGCCCCGCATTGTGCAATACCTTTACTGGCAACCACCCAATTATGAATTGCAGGGGGATTGGGTGTGAGTGATAATTGATTATTGCTTTTTTCGGGTTGGTTGCTGTGTAATGGATTATTATTGATTATTGCCATTTTGTGATGCCACTGCGGCAGTTGCTGAAGTCCGCAGTTGTAACATTGTAAGAAAGCTCCATGTTGCCACTGCTGTTGTTAGCAGTTTTGTTTTTTGCCTGCTGCTGTGGTACCAGTGTTTTTATAGCAGTCATAAATTTTGCTTTTGCTTTAACCTTTACCCCGGTAAGTGAAAATAAGATGCTGAATTCACCTTCCCTGCCGCAACCGCCTGCAATGAGAGTTTTGAGTGTTAACTTATTTTCTTTATTGAATTTTTTGATGAAATCTTTTAAGAAGTCGCTTGATGGCGGTCCGCAGCAGATACTGTTAAAGCTAATGGCAACATCATATTTGGCCGGAGCTGCGGCAGTTTTATTTTGTGCGGCGGCAATTATGCCGGTAAGCAATGTTACAAGTAAAAGAATAGAATATTTCATACCGGTAAGATACAAAGTTCCGGATGATTACATACGCAGCAACCACTAATTCCTGGTAAAAAAGCTTAAAATTTATAAAAAACCCCTGCATTAACCGAAGGCGCTGCTGCCACATTGCGGCCACCTGCTGCGCCATATACACCTGCGCTGATGCCGATTTTTGATTTGGGTAACTGAAAAACCGCTTTTATGCCTATGCCTATGTATTCCTGGTCGTCCACATAAAAATTGGTAAAATTGTAATTGGGATAAGCAATCCTTTCAGCCTTGCCAAAGGCACCGGCGGCACTGGTAGTAAGCCGCAGATCGGCCACGAGGCTCAGCCACAAAGTAGGAATTACTTTGTATCCTCCCTCAGCATTGATGCCTGCATAATCATTGTAGTCATTGGTAGTAATGCCATAACTAAGCCTGAGGTAACTGTACCATTTTTTTCCGCTGATGCCTGCACTTACATTCGGCAAAATGGTAAAATTTTCATAACCATTGCGAAGGCCGGAACTGCGTTGAGGTTTACTTGCCGGCAGGCTGATATCCAGTCCTGGCGCTATCAGCCAATGTTTAAACTGTTGTGTGTATTTAATGCCGCCTGTAATATTGCCCAGGCCGGTATTGGATGCTTTGGCAGGGCCGGCAGCAGGCGAAAGCAGGTTATTTCTATACGCAATAGTGGTAATGGGTAACACCAGTTTTGCGGTTAATTTTTTGCTGACGCCCGTTTCGGCATACAACTGAATGGTATTGTCGCTGTTATTACGGGAAACGGGTGTTACATCACCAGCCCTGTTATAAATATCTGAATAATTGATGGTGCTGAAACTCAGTTGAGCAAAACCATGCCCCTTACCCGAAGCCCATGGCCCCTGGGCCTGTACCTTGCTGAATAACAGTATCATTACAAAAGAAGATAAAGCCTGCTTAAAATACATCATAAAATAAGTATTGAAAGCAGTTACTTACGAATAATGCTTGCAAACAGTTTTGAGAAATATTTTTTGCAGCGTAAGCGTACTGTTTTTTGAATGGCAACTCAGCCATTTGAAGTCATAACAGGGGTTGCTTCTCTGTCAATGGATATTACCGGGTTTTCAGCAGCAGTCTGCTCTTCATTAATGTCAACCACCTGGGCCTTTGTGTTATTCAATCCCTTCCATTGCATCGTTTCGCAAATCTCATCCCATATTTTTTCATAGTAAATATTTGTTTTAAATTCCTTCAGCTGGTGAAAGATAGATTCCTTTTTGAGGGTGATGGATTCTATCTCGGCATAAAAAGGGATATAGTTCTGCAATATCCGGCCGGCATCTGTTTTCCTGTTTTCAAGATAATATTTGTGCAGGTTTTTGTGCGCCTGCACCATATTGTAAAAGCTGAGTATTTTGTTGGAGGATGTTTTTTTTGCCTGTAGTTCGTCCATAAGCATATTGTTGCAATACACCGACAGCGGGGCAGGTATATTGGGTATCAGCAGCAGGTTGGCTGCATTAAAAATATTGTCGTGCAGCAAAAATCTGCCGGGAGAACAGTCTATGATGCATACATCGTAATCTTCCGCCACTTCATCCAGCGTAATATTAATAAGGTCATGGTTGATGAAGTTGAGTGCTGTGATACGGGAAGCCTTGTTGTAAAACTGGTCGGAAAACTGGGAGTCGTTGCTAATTACATCAATCTGGTAAGTATCGGTAGGATGGATTACATCGTAAATGGTAAGGTACCTGTCGAATAGTTTGCCGTGCGTATTGTCGTTTTGATTTTGCCTGTTGAAGAAATAACTGCTGCCGCCCTGGGGGTCCAAATCCCACAGCAATACACTTAGCCCATGCTTCGCAAGCATGCAGGCCAGGTTTACAGCCGAAGTGGTTTTACCCACACCGCCTTTGATATTATAAAGGGCAATCTTCTTCAAAAGACTGGTTTAAGATAGTAAATCTAATGACAAAATTCCAAATTGTATATTATTTTTTTATTATAAGGCCGGGTGGTGGCTGATTTGGGGTGCATAACACTGCTGGGTACCCTGCTCATTTTTTTGTGTACATTCAAAAAATCACTTGTTTTTAAACCCAAATTTTGTTACTGCAAAATTTGACTTCGCACACAAAATGCACCTCATTTTGGTCAGGGTTAAAAGTTGAATAACCGCAACGTTCCGGCAAAACTGCGAGGCTTGACGGAGAAGCTGCCTGTGAGAAGTATACTTGTATTTATCTAAGCAAAAAATGGAGATAAATACAAGTATAAACTACCGCATAAAATCATCAATTGTAATTGCATTGTCAATACAGTCTAATGAATGCATGTTTTGCACCATTTTTTGACTGGTGATCATTGTATTAAAGATTGTTTTCCGGGAGCCGGTTGCAGTTTTAAACAGTTCTTTTCGTAATTGCAATTGGGCGGCATATTTTTTGTCTATTTCAAAAGGCGCATTGTAAAATTTGCATTCGCAGAGGTTGATGGTTTGGTCATTCCTGTCTATGATGAAATCAATTTGAAACCCTGCTGTTAAATTGTTGCCTTTATGTTGAAACGAAGCTGTTGTAGTAAATACATTTTGAATGCCAAGTGCTTTCTTAATTGCATCAGCATGTTTCATACAAATGTTTTCAAATGCATAGCCGGTCCATATTTTATAGCTTTGTGTGCCGGCTTGCTGTTGCCAGTATCCCTTCACCGCTTTTTTATAGTTTTTCATAAACCTATGGTAAAAAATAGAAAACTCATCAACCAACCGGTATACTGAACCACGCTTGGCTTTTCCAAAGGGCAGTTCTTCTATCACAAATCCGGATATGATTAAATCGCTTATGGTACGTGTAAATGGGCCACCAGCAGCTATCTTTGCTTTTTTAATGATTGCTTCCCGGGTTAATCCATTTTTAACCGTGGCCAATGCGGCTACTACTGCTTCATGATTTTCAGGATGGTCAAATAATGCTTTATACAAATTATCATATTCATTTTTAAATGTTGCTGCTTCGCTGAAACATAAGCGTTCTAAAGCAACTGAAACACTTTCCCCTTTCCTGATTTTTTCTAAATAAAATGGAATACCGCCCAGTGCCATATATAATTCTGCGATTGCAGCATTTGTAAGATTTATCTTTTTAGTTTCCAAAAACGCCTTGGTTTCAGATAGTGTAAAAGGTTGCAGTCGTATTATTTCAGTAAGCCTGTTATGTAAGCCTCCTTTATCGTTTACTATTTTTTGGGTTATCCAACTGGTTGCAGAACCACATACTACCAATATAAAATGCTTTTCTTTTGATAAATAATCGTTCCACAAATGTGCCAGCATCTGGAGGAACCCCGATTTGTTTGTACTCATCCAGGGCAACTCATCCAAAAAAATAACCTGTTTTTTTCTTTTGGGTAATTTGTTTAAGTACGCTTTGAGCAACATAAATACCTGTTGCCAACTGGTGGGCTGTCCCACTAATGTGAGTTGTGCGGCTTCCATTAGTTTTTGCATAAAATTATTGATTTGCTCCTGTGTATCAGCGCCCTGGATACCGGTAACTTTCAGGCAGAAATAATTTTGATATACCTGCTCAATTAAAAAGGTTTTGCCCACCCTGCGTCTTCCTGTAAGGGCCATAAATGAAGAGCGTTGCATTTGCAGGGCATCGGTCATTACTGCAATCTGTTGCGTTCTGCCTGTCATTATAGTTGTATTTATCTATCAAAAATACATAGATAAATACAACTATACAAATATATACTTGTATTTATCTGGGTAAAAAACAGAGATAAATACAAGTATTTTCTTTGTAAAAATTGAATTTTCTTATTGCAATACTTACGCTTATTGTTGTACAGTTAGCTGTTTTTAATATGAATTTCCTCAATTATCAGGGCTGATGCCCTGCAACATGTAAAACAGAACCCGTTAGCACATTCACATTGGCGCCGCTATTTACCGTTAGTTTGCGGCAATAAAAAGTGCCATTTACTACCGGCGTAAACGGGGTACCGCTGTTTACAATTGCATCATTACAAACAGCTGGTACAACGCCACCACTCCAGTTACTTACCGTACCCCAATTACTGGAAGTGCCTCCCAGCCAGGTAATTACTACCGGGCTGCCATTTTCATAAGTGCCCAAATTTACGGTGCCAATAAAGCGGGGATTATTGGCCAAATCAGTAGTATCCATAGCACTGGTGGCAGCATTTACAATACCTGCATTAATGGCTGGTGAGCAGGGTTGTAATGAATAATCATTCGCAACAGGGTTTACAAATAATGGATTGATTGCATAAAGGCTGTTGCTGCAGGTGCCCGACCCGGCAGCAGCACAATTGGCATTACCCACCAGCGAATTAATTAACTGATCCGCAGGGGCATCTAAGTACACATCCTTTGCCGGAACAGCCGTGGTGTTATTCCATATTATGCTGTTTGCTGCCTGTAAAGCAGAGCTGCCCGGACCATCTTCAAATGTTTCCACTGCCGGACCCAGGCTGGCAATATTTTCTATAATGGTACAGTTAACCAAAAATTCATTACCGGTGCCATTGGTTATATAGGAGTCAACAGCAGCGCTGTAGTCGGCTTTGTTTTTGGTAAACAAAGATTGATAAATGTAAGAAGTGATTGTTCCTTTTAAAGACGTGTACGCTACAGCACCACCAAAACCGGCTTCATTGGCCGTATACTTACATTTGTTGAATTTGGTATTATTTGCCGATGAGGTGGTATCGCTGAGTATGTACACCGCTCCGCCGCTGTAAGTTGGTGCCGTTTTATTTAAAGTGAAATTGGTATTGTTGATCTTTAAGTTATTGATGCCTTGCTGCGCAATACTCAATACAGCACCGGCATTACTTCCTGCATAATTATTGGTAAGCTGGCAAAAAAATAATTCTGTATTGGAAATGCCTTTGGCTACATAATTGCTCAGGGCGCCTGCATCGGTAGTTGCACTATTGTCTTCAAAATAAAGAAACAACAAAAGACCTTTCTATATTTATGATCTCAATTTT
>JANMDL010000293.1:0-2667 GCA_031376295.1 Chitinophagales bacterium | reverse complement strand
CCAATTTCGAAAGCTGCGGCCATAGCTGCATCCAATTTGGCAATCTCTTCTGCCAAAAACCCTTTTTCGCTCAATGTTTGCGGGTTGATATGTGGTGCACCTTTTAAAGTGGCATACCCCTTGGCATAATTAACAATGGCCTCCATTTCCTTTTCACTGTAACCGAGGTTTCTCAGTGCTGCTGGTACCGACTGGTTGATGATTTTGAAATAACCACCACCGCTCAGCTTTTTAAATTTCACCAGTGCAAAATCAGGCTCTACACCCGTTGTGTCGCAATCCATTACCAGGCCAATAGTACCCGTTGGTGCAATCACTGTTGTTTGTGCATTGCGGTAACCATTTTTTTCACCCAGTTGTACTGCTTCATCCCATGCCTTGGTAGCAGCTTTCAGTAAATAATCAGGGCAGAATTTTGCCTGAATACCCAGTGGCTTTATTTCCAGACCTTCATACGCATCATTGGCATCATACGCAGCAGCACGATGGTTGCGCATTACACGCAGCATGTGCTCCTTGTTTGCTTCATACTTACTAAAGGTACCCATGCAGCCCGCCAGCTCAGCAGATGTTTTGTAAGATACACCCGTCATTATAGCTGTAATAGCACCGGCTATACCACGGGCCTCATCGCTGTCGTAAGGAATGCCGCTTACCATAAGGATAGTACCAAGGTTGGCAAAACCTAATCCCAATGTGCGATAATCGTAACTCAGTTGTGCTACTTCCTTACTGGGAAACTGCGCCATCAGCACAGATATTTCCAGCACGGTTGTCCACAAACGAACAGTATGTTCAAAGCCGGCTACATCAAATGTATTGTTGGTGGTATCAAAATATTTAACAAGATTTACAGAAGCAAGGTTACAGGCAGTATTGTCTAAAAACATATACTCACTGCAGGGGTTGCTGGCACGTATGCGGCCACCTTCGGGGCAGGTATGCCACTCGTTGATGGTGGTATCAAACTGTGTTCCCGGGTCGGCACAACGCCATGCTGCATAATTGATTTTATCCCACAATTGCTTTGCCGGTATTTTTTTCATTATACGTCCATCGCTGCGGCCCTTCAGTTCCCAATCTTCATTAGCATCCAGTGCGTGGAAGAAATCGTTGGGTATACGTACGGAGTTGTTGCTGTTCTGTCCGCTCACTGTACGGTAAGCCTCCCCTTCATAATCGCTGGCATAACCTGCGGAAATCAGTGCCGCAACTTTCTGCTCTTCCTCTACCTTCCAGTCAATAAACAATTCAATCTCAGGATGGTCAAGATCCAGGCAAACCATTTTAGCTGCACGCCTGGTTGTTCCACCGCTTTTAATAGCACCTGCTGCACGGTCGCCAATTTTCAAAAAACTCATCAGGCCGCTGGAAGTACCACCGCCGCTCAGTTTTTCACCTTCGCCACGTATACTGCTGAAGTTGGTGCCCACACCACTGCCATATTTAAAAATCCTGGCTTCCCTTACCCACAGGTCCATAATACCACCTTCATTCACCAGGTCATCATCCACACTTAATATAAAACAGGCATGAGGCTGCGGGCGCTCATAAGCTGAAGTTGATTTTTTTAATACCCCATCAGCAGCATCTACAAAATAGTGCCCCTGTGGTTTACCTTTGATGCCATATACTTCATACAGGCCGGTGTTAAACCACTGCGGACTGTTAGGTACACATGCCTGGTTTAAAATACTGTAACACAGTTCGTCATAAAAAACCTCTGCATCATTTGCTGATGTAAAATAATTATTACGTTCACCCCATACACGCCAGCAATGCGCCATACGATGTGCTACCTGGCGTACAGAAGTTTCTCTGCCGCTGGTGCCATCGGGCTGTGGTATGCCTGCTTTTCTAAAATATTTTTGTGCCAGAATATCGGTCGCAATCTGGCTCCACTGTTTCGGCACTTCCACATTGTCCATCTGAAACACCACTTCCCCTGTTGGGTTTTTAATTACCGAAGTACGGTAATCGTATTCGAACATGTCAAAAGGGCTAACGCCTTCTTTTGTGAAGTGCCTTGTGAACTGCATCCCTTTTGCAGACTGCTTTTTAACTGGCATATTAGTAAGTTGATTTGTAAGTTAAATAATTGTTACCCCCGAGAAGGACAACGAAAATATTTTTTGCTGGCGACATTACAAGGGGTTAAATATCAACAGAATGTGGAAAAACAATGTGTACAAATTTGTAAGTCAGGCGGGCAGTGGTTTTGGTCATTTTTCCACATTTTTTATAAAAAAACAGGAAAAAACCTTTGCTTTTCTCATATATACTTCAAGATGCCTGATTTTGCTGCATTTTTCCCTGTTGGCAGGTTAAAAGCGGGAAAATGAAGAACGCAGTGTGAACTCACCCGGGGTGTCGAATTATAAGCCAATAAACATTCGCCCCTGCAAAATACCTTGCTATCTTTGACCGCATGAGAGCAGTAATACAGCGTGTAACACAGGCAAGTGTAACGATTGACAACACCCTGAAATCTTCTATCGGCAACGGACTGCTGGTATTGGTTGGTATTGAGGATGCCGATACCGCAGCAGATATTGAATGGCTGAGTGGTAAGATTGTAAACCTGCGGATATTTGATGATCAGGATCATGTGCCTAATATTTCTGTAAAAGATACCGGTGGTGATATTTTATTAGTGAGCCAGTTTAC
>JANMDL010000278.1:0-4347 GCA_031376295.1 Chitinophagales bacterium | reverse complement strand
CTACCGGGTTGATTATTAATTGTTTTATATGTCGTTTTTTGTATTGTTTCCAATTTTTCGGTGTCGCCAATACAACTTCAATGTTCAAATATCTTATTTTTTCCAAAAATCAACAAACGGACTTACAATATTTATTAAAGCATCCTTTTTTACGTGCAGGTACCGCTCGGTGGTTTTTATGTCAAAATGGCCCAATAGCTCCTTAATATACTTTACATCGGTTCCTTTTTCGAGCAAATGTGTGGCAAAGCTGTGCCGCAGGCTGTGGAACCCCAGTTCTTTTTGTATGCCAGCTTTTTCTTTGGCCATTTGAAAAACCCTTTGGGCCGATCTTGCTGTATAAGGCTCGCCAGGTTCCTGGCCTTCAAACAGGTATTTGGCTGGCCGTGGTTGTGCCGTTTTTATATAATTCCGCAGTATATCCAGCAAAACCGGGCTCAGCATTACCAATCTGTCTTTTTTGCCTTTCGATTTTTCAATAAAAAGCTGCATCCGGTCGCTGTCAATATGTTTCAACTGAAGCCGCACTACCTCACTTACCCGCAGCCCGGCACTGTATGCCGTAAATAAAATGGCTTTGTGTTTCTTATTATCCAAACTTTTAAACAGCCGGGTAAGTTCTGCTTCACCCAGCACTTTTGGTAAAATAAGGTGCTTCTTTGGCCTTGGCACTTCCCAAAAAAACTTTGCCCTGCCCAGCACCTGCTCATAATAAAACTTAAGGGCATTGATGCGGCTGTGGATGGTATTTTCGCTCAGCCTGAGTGTTTCAAAGCAGTATTGCAGGTAATCTTTGAGCCGCTCCACAGTAAAACTGTCGGCTGCTGTATTTTTTATGATGGCCAAAAAAGCGCCCATTTCGTTGGTATAAGTGGTAATGGTACTTGGGCTGTATGCCTTTAGTACCAGCTGCTGTTTCATGGCTGGCAGCACATGCTGGTTTACTTTGTAGTGGCGGGCAGGGACTGTACCGGTATTGGATGTTTGTACTTTTGGGCTTTTAGTAAGGCTAACAGGGATTTTATTATTACCAGGTGTTGGCATATTGCCCGGCTTTATATCTAAACCAAACTGTTTTCTGTAATCCTCCGTATCCGCCACATACCAGCTTTTATTGCTTTGGCTCCAGCGGCAGCCGGGCAATTGCTTTACTTTATTGGACAACGCAGTATTGTAAGCAAACTGCAGCCATATTACTGGCTGGCCCTTGTGCTGGCCCGGTTTGTATTGTATGACTGGGGCATTTGACATTGCTGGGTAGTTTGGGTTACAATTTAGTTTTTCGGGCCAATTTCCTTCTTACTTTTTTGCGGAAAAAAGTAAGCAAAAGCCGCCCGAAAATGATATACAGCCCGTTTTTGGGGGCAGCTATGTTCAGCAGTGGTACAGGGTAGCCTCAGCATAAGTAATACTACATCATAGCGGAGATATTAGCGAAGATGATAGAAGTGGTAATTTCAATATCCTTTACCCTCCCAGCTTATCCATCAGCTTATCTACCTGCGCCCTTAAATAAGCAATCTCTTTTTCCTGTGTTTCTATGGCCACTTTATAGCCTTCAGCACTTACAGTTTGATGCTCTATAATATTTTGATTGCCTGCTGCATGGTCATGAAATTCCGTGTTGTTTTGTGTGATAATCCTTGCCAAATCAAGCTCAATTATCTTGCTTACGCTCACTTCCAGCACACCGGCCAGGTTTATCAGTTCCGTAAGGGTAAAATCTCCTTCCCCATTTTCCTTACGGTTGTAGGTGCTTTGGCTGATGCCCATTTTATCGGCCATGTATTCTTCTGAATAGTTTTTGGTTTCCCGTATAGTTTTGATATTGCCTATTACTTTTTCTTTTACAGCGTCCATGTTGTAAGTTTTGATATGTTGCCCAAATATCCTGTAAATTACCCATATTTGAGGCTGTGCTGCAAAATAAAGTAAATATTTTGTGGCAAAAAATAAGCATGATAACCAAGCCACCAACAAAGCAACCAAAGGCAAGCAAGCCAGCCACAAAAAAGGCAACAGCAAAAAAACCGATGACAAGGCGGGAGAAAGCGCAGGAAAAGGAACTGAACGACATTGCCGACCTTGCCGAACGCCTGCGTGTAGACAGGGAAGCGCAAAAAACCACCATTAAAACGTATGAGGAATTATTAGCCGCCCAGCGGGAAACGATTGAGCTGCAGCGCAAACAGCTGGCACTGCAGGCCGGTATTTTTGCCAGAATGTTTAATAGTACGGCGCAGTGGCAGCAGCAGATGCAAAATACGCTGCAGGCCGTACCGCCTGCTAAGGCTTAGTAGCGGTGCTTACGGGGGCACAGTTTAAAAAAGTTAACGGTTTACAGCAGACGGTTTACAGGCGAAGGTTGTAACAGGTTGTGGCATTGCAGGGGTTTACAACATAAAACAGTACAGGCAGAAACTCCGGCCATATCATTTTCAAAATGAAACAGTACAGGCAGAAACTCCCACCACATCATTTTCAAAATGAAACAATACAAGCAGAAACTCCCACCACATCATTTTAAAAATGAAACAATACAGGCAAAAACTCCTACCACCTCATTTCCAAAATGAAACAGTACAGGGAGAAACTCCCACCACATCATATACAAAATGAAACAGTGCAGGTAGTAACTCTAACCACCTCATATATAAAATGAAACAGTGCAGGTAGTAACTCTCACTACCTCATATACAAAATGAAACAGTAAAGGTAAAAACTACCACCACCTCATTTTAAAAATGAAACAGTACAGGTAGAAACTACCACCACCTCATATTCAAAATGAAACAGCACAGGTATGAACTTCTACCACCTCATATACAAAATGAAACAGTACAGGGAGCAACTACTGCCGTGATACAGCACCACTACCCCGGCACTGCTGCTTACAATAAAAAGAGCCGCCCAATAATGGACGGCCCTCTTATGCGGCCCTTGCGGCCTGGTTGAGCTACTCACTCAGTACTTATTTTTCTGGAAACCCCAGTTGCGCAGCTCTGCTTCATAATTGTTGGGGTAATTGGCCTTTATTAAAAGGATGATGGAGTTGAGCACCATATCCAGTTCCTCCTTCAGCAGGTTTTTGCTGCCCACCTTGTTGCTTACCTGCCCATCGGCCAGGGTGGCATCATCAAGCATTTTACTGTAGCTGCTTTGCTGCTCCGTCCAAAATTTTGTGCCATACTTTTTATCGCCAAAGCCTTCCGCCTCCGTGGCTTTTACCACCAGGGCAAGGCAGTTTTTGCGCTTGTTCCTGTCTTTAGGAAAAGTGTAGCTTTTACCATAGCGCTCAATGCCAAATGCGGCATAGTAAGCAGGGGCATCTGCCTCATACTTTTCCTTAAGATACCCTTTTACAGCGCTGATGCCCTTATCAATACCGGCATCGGCTGCGGCCAGCTGGCTGGTAAGGGCCGGCCTGTCGCCGCTGGTTTTTTGCTTGCTGGTGAGCGTGCTGTTGTAGCTGGCCACATTAGCGGCAAAGGCTGCATGTGTGGTGTAGCGCAGCACAAAATCAGTATTGGCATTCCAGCTGTTGCTTACCTGCAGGCACAACTGGCCAAAGTCGTTGTCTTTTACAGGTACCAGTTTTTTTGTTTTTGGATTGGCCGGGGCTACTGCTGCTTTGGTGCCTCCGCCGGTTGGCTCCCCATTAAGGGGTGCGTGCAATTTCATCGTTTTCATTTTTACTATTATTTAATTGTTTAATAAAACACTAAATTAAAAAGCAGGATAACACGGATAAAAAAATAGCTGTTAAAATTTATTTAAAAAATTACTGAAAGCGAACAGCCCGGTGCAAAGTAACTTGCTGCTTATGCAACTGCGGCAATAAGCACATCATAAAATCAGCGCCCGGCACATCATCAAATCAATTACCTTAGCTTTATGACAAAAGAACAGCTCCTCCGGGAACTCAGTAACAATACCTGGTGCATGATACAACCATCACCCCTCCACGGCATTGGCGTATTTGCCATAAGGGATATACCAAAGGGTTGCAACAGTATGTTCAGCACCGGTGTGGGCGAATGGATTACCGTACCCAAAACTGACGTGGATGCCCTGCCGCAGCACAGTAAAGATTTGATTGAAAACTACTGCCTGTACGACGACAAAAATTATTTTATTGCCGACTATGGTTTTAAAGTAATGGACATGGTGAATTTTTTAAACCATGCCGATGAACCAAATATGGCTTCGGTAAATGAGGGCGAAAAATTTGTGGCCCTGCGGGATATAAAATGCGGTGAAGAACTGCTGGTTGATTATGGTGAGCTTGTTGATTAGCTGATGGGATGATGTGCTGATATGCTGATGTGCTGATGGGATGATGTGCTG
>JANMDL010000255.1:0-2274 GCA_031376295.1 Chitinophagales bacterium | reverse complement strand
CTTACTTGTTATATATCAGTTTTTTTGCCAATTAAAGGATGAAGCGTTACCAGTTCAATTTTTTCTAAAAAAAGGGCATCTAATTTTTTGCTGTAGCGGTTGGATTTGTTCCTGTTGTTCCAGTATTCAAGAATTTCCAGTCTTTCTGCTAATGCCTTTTTCGACCAGATTACCTGTTTAGCCATTTATTTACCAATTGATTAGCCTGTTCATGTGTAAAACATTCTCCATCTTTAATTTGCTGCCTTGCTGTTTCTATACCTTCTTTTTCAGATGCAGAAAGTACATATACTTCCGGCCCGGCAACTGCGACATCAAATAGCCTGGTTGCCTCTTCCAGCAAATCGGGATCATCAGTTTTTTGAATTTTTTCAATCAGCAACTGCCGCAGCTCAATAGTTGACATACATTTTTTATCCAAATTTACTTAAATCAATTCATAAAAGACAACTCTGCTGCTCCGAGGCAATTGAAACAGGCTGTGAAAAACTACTGCAGGTATTCTCAAAACAGGAAATCCGACCCTTTTTGGTAACACTATGTTATTAAAAATCCAATACGGGCGTTGTTTTTACGCCAAAAATCCTTACCTTTGCACCCTTAAAATCATGCCGTAACATGATACGTGCCGTAAAAGGCTTCATATCTCTGTAGTTTCCAAATACAGTTTAAGGCATGTGATAACCATATAAAAAAGGAGTTATTTCACATGAAATTAAGTCAGTTTCGTTTCGATCTTCCATTAAATCTCATTGCCCAGAACCCTGCAAAAAAACGTGAGGACAGCCGTATGATGGTGATAAACCGCAAAACCGGCACCATGGAAAACAAGCATTTCAGGGAAATTTTAGATTATTTTGATGACAAGGATGTGTTTGTGGTAAACAATACCAAGGTGTTTCCTGCACGCATGTATGGCCGTAAAGAAAAAACCGGGGCTAAAATCGAGGTTTTTCTGCTGCGTGAACTGAACAAACCCAACCGCCTGTGGGATGTGATTGTGGACCCTGCCCGTAAGATAAGGGTGGGCAATAAACTGTACTTTGGCGATCATGATGAACTGGTTGCAGAAGTGATTGATAACACCACCAGCCGTGGCCGTACCATTCGTTTTTTATGGGACGACAGTGAAGAGGAGTTTCGTAAAATGCTGGATTTTATGGGTGAAACACCCCTGCCAAAATACATCAAGCGCAAGCCGGATGAGGATGATAAGGAACGCTACCAAACAGTATATGCCAAGCATGAAGGTGCTGTGGCTGCGCCCACGGCAGGTCTGCACTTCAGTAAAGAACTGATTAAGCGCCTTGAGATAAAAGGAATCCGTTTTGCAGAAGTTACCCTGCATACAGGCCTGGGTACTTTCCGGCCGATAGAAGTGGAAGACCTTAGCAAGCATAAAATGGATGCCGAGTATTGCGGTATTGATGAAACAGCCTGTAAGATTGTAAATAAGGCCAAAGAAGATGGCAAGAGAATCTGCTCTATTGGTACAACTACTATGCGTTGCTTAGAAAGCTCATTTACAGCGCAAAAAATGCTGAAACCTACCGAGGGATGGACGAACCACTTTATTCATCCGCCTTATAACTTTAATATTGCAGATTCATTGGTTACCAATTTTCACTTGCCTAAAACAAGCCTGCTGATTATGGCTTGCGCTTTTGCGGGGTATGATTTGATAATGGAAGCTTACCAAAAAGCGATTAAAGACAAGTACCGTTTCTTCAGCTATGGCGATTCGATGCTGATTATTTAATGGATATTATTTTAGTGAATGGCCCGTGGTATTTTACTGCGGACTTTTTTTATGATGGTATATGAGCATAAAAAAAGGACCGGCATCGAAATACAGTCCTGTTTAAAATACAATATCCTGTTAAAACCAATAGTAATTAGTAAAATTACCGTAAAGGGTTGCAGCGGGTACTTCAGAAAATAAATATTCTTTTCTGCGATGTACCCTGTAATATTTTTTTGATGATACTTGCCGTATTAATCCAGTCCAAATAACCCCTTGTTGAGCAGTTGCAGCGTCTGGTCTTTGTAAGAGCGGGGTATCAGCAATGATACATTGTGCCTGCTGCCGCCATAGCTTACCATGCGTACGGGGATGGCCGACACAGCTTCAAACAATTTCTGCAGCACATCTTTTGTTTCGGTTATTTCATTGCCCACCAAGCTTACAATGGTTTGGTTGGTATCTGTTTCCACTGTACCAAAGGGTTCCAGTTCTTTGATGATTTCCTTTAAAAAAGTATCATTATCAATGGT
>JANMDL010000244.1:0-6785 GCA_031376295.1 Chitinophagales bacterium | reverse complement strand
GTAGCGCCGGATAGCCCGGTGAGTTGTTGCCAGTCCGCCAGTGTTTGGGCGGTGATGGTTTGCAATGTTTTTGACATAAAACAATTTTTTTAAGTTAGGCACGAAAAAGCGGTGTGCCCTTTCCCGTTGTCAAAAGCCATTACACAGCTTTGGGCAAGCCATTACAACCTGCCCACGGGGGTAGCTCACCGCATATCTTGATGTAGGGGCATAAAAATAGCCCGCACATAGAAGGAGGGCTTGCACCCTGTGTAATTATGACTTTTGACATTGTAAAGATAAAGGTTTTTTGAAATGTGGGGATGGGGGGCTGGAAAATAAAAAAATACATAAAAGAGAGGGCAGGTGAAGACCTGTGAATTTGAAAGTGGGGAGTGATAAGTATGTTTATCGTTGGATTTGATGAACTATTTTTGGCTATAATACCATGGAAAATAAGCATCCATAAGCTTGTCAACGCAATTGGCAGAAAAAAAATCGGCAGACGAATATTGGATTTCCTTAATTCGGTTGAAATCTTCTTCACTAATTTCATTAGTGAAAATATGCGGGCGAAGCCGCTCATTTACAAATCGCTTTGATTGCCAGTTATCGTCACAATAAAGCCATGAGAAAAAGACCAAAGTATTTCTTAGGCATGCTTTCTTTTCTTTAGGGGATGACATAGGATTAAGATATAGAGTAAGGTATTTTTTAGCTTTTACTGCAACGTGCCTTCTGTGACCATCATTAAAAGCCAGCCTGCATAAATCACGTACCTTGTCATACGAATTAGGAGATTCGTATATGGCATGCAGACAATAGCCAAATAATTCTCTTTTCCCTTTTTGCATTGCAATTGTAGCAATATAGAACAAACAATTCATTGCCTCACGTGAATCTACTTTCATCAGGTTATTTCTGTTCTTGTTGTAGGCAGAAATGATGTTATGCGCCATTTCTGCGATTTTCTTCAAATCTACAATGTTTTGAAAAGATTGGTTTTCAGAAATGCCTTCCGAATTAACCTCTTTGAAAAAAGGAGATGTTTCCATTCCTTTGTAATTTGGATAGGATAAATATGCTGAAGTTATGGATTTCATGCTTGATAGAAATTTTTGCCTTGCATCTGGTGTTTTTGAAGCACCACAAATCAATTTTAAATCCTCAATGATGGATGACTTAAAAGGGGTCCCTTGTTCTCTTGATTTGACAATGTCAGCTTCGATATCTTCCAGTAGAAGAGACCAAAACCCTTTACCGTCGCTAAATGTTTTCATAAAGTAGGTGTATACTTTTTTGCAATAAAGGACAAACAAAAAAATTGTTATTAAAAAAAAGACGGTCAATATCCGCTCCGAAATTTTATGATCATTTATATATAATGTCACCCAATTCTTCCAGAAATGATTTGCAGAAAAAAGAGTAAAAACGATAACCCATACTGAAAAGACTGCAATTTGCTTTTTGTGAGATTTCCCTATTCTTCTGTTGTACAATTCCCTAATCTCTTCCGGCATAAATACATGAGTTATAAGAAGCGGAATGCCCAGCAGGAACAAGAATATTGCATATACAGTTTCCAGTATTGTGGACAGCCAATGAGAGTCGAGTATTGAGTCAATATTTATTAAAATCATTGGATATGGATTTTTTGGATGAATACCTCAAAATCTTCCGGGAAAACAACATCGTCTTTATGCAAAAACTGAATTTCATGGTTGAAAGATTCGTCTATCCTCAATACTGTTTCGCTTACATCCTGCCAGCGCTCTATGGTGCAAATCCCATAAGGAGTATTTCTTTCTCTCAACACTGCTATAATCCTTTCCAATAACACTAAACCTAATTTAAGACTTAATTTGTTATTTTTACTGTTGTGAATGTCTTCCCATTTTGGGTCAAATCCTGGTGGGATACGTATGTCAAAAATTACTTTGTCGAAAGTGTTTTCCCTTATGCTTTTCTCTCCATCAGATGCGTTTCTTTCTATAAATAATTCATAATCGTCCGTCAATTCCAAATGCGTTTTTCGCTCTAGTAATCCGCTTTCTGTCTCGTCTTCAACCCATAACAACTTGATTTTACTATCTGCATTTTGCATCATTTTATTGTTTTTTTATAGTTACTGTAACGGTTGTTTTAAACCATTTTTTATAATCTTCTTCATCTCTGTATTTATCAGTAGATATAGAAGTGATATCAATAGTCCCATTGTGTTGCCCTATAATTTTGTTAGCATGCCAAAGTCCAATGCCTGATCCTTTCCTGCCATCTTGTGTAGAGTCCGCCCCTCTGAATCCGAACTGTTTTATCAGCCCTTTTGCAAGTTCCGCTTTGCGTATAGGTACGCCTAGATTAACTGTTTGTATTTCAATTGTGTTGGGTGTTTCTGTAACAAACACATCCACCCATCTTTTCCCAAATTCGTCATCTGACCGGCTGTATTTAATGGCATTGTGTATAATATTGTAAAATGCACTGTAGAGGTACCGGGTATTTCCATTAATAAACACGTTGTCATGGCGGCTAAAGTGTTGTTCTATCTGAACTCGCTTACTTTGCGCAAACTCAGTGAGTGATTTTAACACATCAGACAGTATGTCGACGATACTTACTTTTACCATGCTTATTTGCGGGATGTCTCCTGAATCTGCCAGTACTGATTTGAAATTATCAATATCCGTTAATATTTCGGGTATGTCTTCCACAATTAAGCTAAGTGAGATAAGTCGTGCATATCTTAAGATTTCTGAAATGTCTTTTAGTAACAGTTTCGGTGTTTCCTTATGCACCGGCAATCCTTTAAGCTGAATATTCACTTCATTTCTTATCATTACCGCAATCTGCCGGGCCCAAACTGCTTTTTCTCTGAATTTTTCGTTATCCTTCTTATATAACAGTGTCAGCGCTTTTTCAATTTTGTTGCTACTTAGTATTATATTTTTTTTATGCAGTTCGGCCTTCACATATTCCCAATCTGGCTTTAATCTCTTTAGATAACTTTCCATGGTTTTGCCTGCCCGTTTTATATCTACTCTTCTTTCACTAAACACATCTGTACCGTGGCCTGTAATAATGGAGTTTATCGTATCCCGCATGCTGATGAGCATATTGGAATAGCTGTGTAAAAAGCCGGCAAAATCATGTTTCCAGCTTTCCAGCAGCCTGTCTAAGTCTTGAGTTACATCAAGCACTACTCCTACCCGCCCAATTACTTCGTCAGTATCGGTTTTGATGTAGTTGATAATATTAGTGCGTATATGCCGCCTGTTACCCTTTATGGTTTGCACCTCCAGGGGGTGATTGCCTAAGGCGTCACCTTTTTGGTTGTTTTGTTTTAGTTTTTCCAATAATTCTTCATACGAATCGGGGCTGATGTGTAAATCTTTTATCTTATAGCCAATGCAGGCATTTTCATTTTCAAATTCGTGTATTTTAGCAAATTCTTTATTGGCTTTTACAATTTTATCCTCCCCATTTACCCGCATCACAAAGTAAATACCAATGGGTGCTTTACTTACAATCTCACTGTTGGTAAGGTCACGCAGAATGCCTCTTGATTTGATTAATTTGCCGTCTGCATTGTATTGTGGTACAACAATCAGGTTGGCCAACAGTTTGTTGCCATCGGATTTTTTTAATACAACAGGGCCTGTTTCTTTCTCCTCTGTTCCGCTTGCAAGGGCTGCTAATAATTTATCAAAATCAACTTCGTCATCAAAAAATTCTTTGGCATGGATTTTCTCATCCTGGTTAGAAATTTTAAGCAATTCTTTAAAGCTTTTATTGGTATAGGTTACCAACTGTTCCAGTCCCACTTCAAAGATACCTGTTGGCATCCTGTCTTCGAGCTGGTTAAATTTGTCTATTTCCGCAACAGCAAAAGTGAGTGAAATGGAGCCCAGTAAGTCGTTTTGCCTGTTGCCATAGGGTTTTGCATACAGTTTGAGGCTTTTGAATGTCCCGTTAATATTAAATTCAAGGGTATAGTTGCTTTCCCAGCATTCTTTTCCGGTTTCTGTTGCTTGTGAAAGTGCCCGGCTAAGGCAACGCATTATATAGGGCCTGTCTTTTTGTTCATTTCGGTAGTACTTTTTAATTCCCGCAAATCCTTTCTGGCTTTTGTCGAGACCAAAAAAATCTGCTGCTGCATCATTAAATTCGAGGAAAGTACCTGTTTGAGCATCGGTAATATATACGGGGAAAGGAAGACCCTGGTAGCGCTCAAAATCGCTTTTGGCAAGCTCAAGTAATTCAATCTGTTTGCTGGTAGCAGTATTCATGCTGGCTGCAAATAATTATTATAAAGCTAAATTAGTTTCTGGTTTTTCAGAAGAATGGATATTTTTCTAAAATAAAGTTAGCGATATTATTGAGTAAACCAAATTTTTTTCAGTAAACCGTGTTTTCACCCCCTGCATTTACCGTTATTATGCGGTTGCTTGCTGCCAGAAGCTTTTGCATTTTTGTGGTGTTATTAAACCGGGTAGCCGAAAACGGGATTTAGAGTAGGCGGTAAAACTATCCACGATGCGAAGAAAATATACACTTGTCGCCTTATTTGTTTTGGCAGTCGGTTTCCTGGCTGCACAACCCTTAAAGCCTCAATTGATACCCGGCACTGATACTCTTGTAATTTCTAATAAAGAAACCACAAGGGTAGATATTAAGGTTAAAATACAGTTGAACAATGTATTTGAAGAAGGGAAAAATAAAGTTACCTTCAGCATTGTAAATGGCACGCTTACTGTAAAACCTGACTTTGCTGTTGATAATACCCTAATTGGCAAAGATAAAATCACTATTGAAATTCCTAAAGAAGATTGGCCGCCAAATTGTGCAGCTAAGGAGGTTAATGTGTCCTTAACACTATTGGTACCGCCAGTTACTTCTACTGTTTCTTTTAACCAGATAGGCCAAATTTTGATGGACGGGCAAACTACTAAAGGTCATAACATTATAATAAGCAACGATGCCGAGTTTCTCAATACCAAATACAATCCCAATAAACCCTTTTGGATAGAAGTGGGTTCAAATTTTGATTTGCTTGATGGCATACAAGCCAACAACCCATTCTTTGGTGTTTTTTTTCATAAAAGAGATATTAGGCCGTTTTTTACAAAAGGGAAAGTGCGACCTAACAATGCCCAGAAAAATTTCGGTATTTTTGCTGGCGTTTTCGGCTCAAAAACCATTACCGTTAACCAAACAGAAGATCTTTTTATCAGGTCTTATTTCAATAATAATTCATTTATTCCCGGTAAACCTGACAGCCTTAAAGTTTTTAAAGATGCAGGTAAATATGCCACCAAAACCAGTGTTAAAAATATCGGGCTTTTCTTTTCACCACAATTGAGGTTAACAGAGGGGTCTGCTAATGCAGATGGGTTGCATATATTTCTTTCATTTTGGGCAGAATTGCAGTGGCAGCAGATAACGCAGGAAAATGATTTTTCGCAATTGGTGAGGATTGATAGCTCGATAAAAGGGATTAATCAAATAGAGGCATTAAGTATAAAAGGCTCAGGTTTTACCAACAGTCAAAAAACTGAATCTGATATCCGTTCTCATTATTTTGGTTTTGGGCTTCCAATCTACTTCAGAGAAAAGGATGTACAATTGTTTGTTCACCCTATACTCGGCATAAGCAATCAGCCTGCAGCCGCTTACCTCAGGGCTCAACAACAATTCAATCCGGAGGGCTTAAACATTGAGCGTAAATGGAGTCCGTTTTATGCCATACAGTTCAGGCTTAACGAGGAGAAATACGGTATAGCTTTTACCGGAGAAGTAAGAGGGCTTTTGAGCAAAAATAATCCGCCATTTGTTTCAATAGCTTTAAGCAAAAAATTTGATTTGAATAAGTTTATGGAGTTTAAATAACCAGCATAGTTTGCTATCGGGATTTTCGCTGTAAATTGTTTTCCTTATGCAATTTCAGCGAAAATCTTTTGTATAATAAAGTAGTATAACAAACCTCACTCCACCACCACCTTCTTCACCTCCCCACCAAAAGCAGAAGAAACCTTCACCAAATAACACCCACTCGCCAACCGCCCAACAGGCAAAGCAATCGTATTGCCGCCTGCAACCAATGAAAGGCTCTTCCGCACCAGCACCTTACCCGCCATATCTGTAAGTAGCAGGGTAGCAGGCGCAGCCACCGGTGCAGCCATCTGCAGGGTAAGCACCTGACGCACAGGAGTCGGGTAGAGGGCTGTAATGGTTACTTTACTAAGTGCATTGGCCTGCAGCAGCAGTAAACGATTTACTTACCGATGCTATCCTGTACATGGTAGGTGCTTCTACTCCCAGCCCACGCCCAAGATCCCGCCGGCCAAAATAGCCCTCGTAACCAATGCTGTCGCCACGTATGCCCACCACACTCATGCCGGCAAGTTGTTCATTGGCAAAAATATTCTCTAAGCTGTCGTTGAGCGAAAATAGTTGGGCTTGTGCATAAGCGGCGGGTGAAAAAAAGAAAATAAATGCAAGTATTTTTTTGCGCATAGCGGCTCAGTTTGTGTGGCAGCACAAGGTACGGATTTTTGCAGCAGCGGGCAGTTTTTTAATCAACTAACAGCATCAATTTAAATTCAGAATAAATGATATGCCTGAAAAACTACCTTATCCTTTTGGCCAATCTTGTTTCGTTATCAACTGCACCAATGTACATTTTTTATCTCCTCAATCCCACGCTGTAAACAGCACTGATTTTACTGATAGTTTCTATTGAAACAGGATGATTTTATAAAAATATTGAAAGCGCATTAATACCACTCATACCTCATAACTTATAACTC
>JANMDL010000205.1:0-2538 GCA_031376295.1 Chitinophagales bacterium | reverse complement strand
CGAATTTATGGCCGATAAAATAGCGGTAGAAGATGGAGATACCACAGCTTTTGCGGCCATGATACTTGCCACTCCCCCACCAAAGGCACGGACAGTGAGGTATGAGGTTTTAAGAAAGGCAATTATATACAAGTCTCTGGTTACAAAATACCGGGTACGTGCACCATAGGGGGTAGTATCAAAATCATGTTTATATAATCATACTACCCCAACTATGCAAGATACGCCCGTAGCTCTCTCTGAAGGATGAAGAGATAGAGATACGTGGTGTATCGCAGTTTGAAGTGGGGAGCGCCGGCTCGCTAAATTATTGGTAGCGGGTACATCTGCAGGTACCAGGATGAGTGTCCCCAGATATACGGTAACATGGTGTCGGGAGCAGGGGTGGCTTTGTTCTATACAGGTGGGTATATGTATTGGATATGTGTGTAGGTCATATACCGCCTGTATGAGCAAATATGTGTAAGGGCGACCAGAGCCAAGTGGACGAATAGATGGGGTTTAATGAAGAGTGGTTACTGTAGAAGTACAGGAGCTGCCCGAACAGAGGAATGCGAAGCTGCAAAGTACATGACAAACTTGTTACCAACCCTATGGGCAAAAGAAGTATTGCAATACCATCTAAGGCTATATAGAGCCGTATTGCAATTGTTCTTTTGGTTTGGCAGGGGCTTTGCCGAGCCTTCCGGCGTGAGACCGATGGACCGGATTTTTGCAAGGAAGGCATAACTTACTTTCGAATAAATTTGAATAATTTTCACTCATATTTTTTAATCACTGCGCTCTTACTAATGTTAATATTTTTATAGCCATTAACAACAGAAAATACATCTATGCCATTTTGCACATTTATTGGATAGTTTGCCTCAATTATATAGTTAATTTGTTTTTCAATTTCCTCTTCCAGAATAATATTATTTTTTGACTTAAGATATATCAATGCCTCCATTGCGTTAATTGAAAAAAGGTAATTAGGTGAGAAAAGCAATTTTTTAATCACCTCAGTATTTCCACTTTTTATTAGCACTCGAAAATCATTCTCTCCCTTGGAATAACTGTAACAACATACACTATCACCATAATATTGCTTACTCAATATATTATTTATCCAAAGAGGAAAACTTGGGTCAGGGAGATTAAAATTATAAGAAGAATTATTTTTAGCCGCAAGATTCAGATTATTTAGTAAAAAAACAGATTTTTTTGCGCTCCTATTAAAAAACTCAATACTAAAATTAAGTTTAGGAATAAAAGAATTTCTAAATAGTTTAAAGTCGAATATTCTTATTTTCATATCGCCACACCGTGCATCTTTATTTGTGTAAAACTCCATTTTTTTATTATATATACTATTTGAGATTGCCTCTGCTTTAAGTTCTACCCGTACATAATTTCCATTGAGTATCACTTTGACAATACTTATCAATCCATTTTTAGTGCTGTCTACATATACTTTAATCTTCTTTAGTTTTTTTAATTCCCTATTTATTTCGCTGACTGAATTACTTTTAATAAAATAGAAGTTTAAAAATTCTGCCATTTTCAAATCGGGCACCAGTAGTTTATTTTGATACTTTTCTTGATATTCGATAACATTATTGCAAAAAAATACCCTCATCTGATTTTCAACAGAATCTATGTATTTCATATTACTAGATATAACTGAATTTTGTCCTTTAGAGGTTTGTACAAAAAATGCAAGAAAAAGTGTTACTAAATATGATTTTTTAATTAACATAATTGTTAGTTTATCTTTGTCGTACTAATTGAAATAATAGGGCCCGTTGCTGTAAATTGGCATCTATTGCCCTTCCCGCATCAGCTGCATTAACATTCCTTTGCCCATTTGTATAAAGATACTCAGTGTGAGTATATTGCCGTGCAATTCCCCAACTTGGATTCGATGCAGGGTTAAATGGGTGCCCTAAATTACCAAAAGATGTAAGTTCAAAAAATTGCCCTCTTTCAAATGTCAAATTTATACCTAATACAGAAATATTTACATTGTCGCTTGCGCCCGTCATATTCAGATTATAAAATGCTCCCCAATGTGTTATTTCATGTTCAAAGACTCGGTTTGTAAAAGCAAATACATTTGCAACTTCAGCCGGAACTCCATTGGGTAAGTCAAATCCTCTTGCTGGTGTAAGTGCTCCACGAGGGGCACCAGCACTTTCTGATTCCATAGCATCTTTAACTGCATCTACTAACCCTCTATCTAAAGTAATTCTACCAGCATTGTTTCTACTTCCAACCATTTGCCCTAAACCTGCTGGCCCTCCTCGTCCATCAGTTAAACCACCGGCATTTCCTTGTGCTAGCAAACCAACACTTAATGTAGGCCCCAGATCATTTACTTTTAAAAAATCAAGCAAGGCTCTTTTTGAAGCAAATCCACTTGTTAATAAAAGCTGCCTTAACTCTCGGCTGTTTGCATTTAATGAACGTACGTGTCTCGCAGTTTCCTTTACGATCTTCTTTAATGCCTTCCTGTCATCTTTTGAAGCGTTAGGGTCAATAACAATTCTTCCATCGGGG
>JANMDL010000196.1:0-7285 GCA_031376295.1 Chitinophagales bacterium | reverse complement strand
ATAGCACCAGCCGCAGTAAGCATCGTAACAGTAAATGATGGTCATTTGTGAGACAATTAAAAATTAAGAATGAAGAATTAAAAATTCTTTAAGTTCAATGTTTGTTTTGAAACAGGTAGCTTTTTTATATTACAGTTCAAGGCTATCTTTTTTAATTTGCAGTTTATTAAAAAGTTCAAAGTGAGCTTCACACAGTGCCACCCAACTTTGAACCTTGAACTTTCAACGCTCCACTATCAATGCGCTTCCAGCCAGTTATCACCAACACCCAATTCTGCATCGGTGGGGATATTGTTGGGCAGGGCCAGTGCAGATTGCATACAATTCAATATTACCGGCCTGATAATTTCCACTTCGTCTTTGTGTGCATCAAATACCAGTTCGTCATGCACCTGCAGCAGCATCTTGCTTTTAAATTTCTTTTTTGTAAACTCAGCATGAATTTTTATCATGGCTAATTTTATCATATCTGCTGCGCTGCCCTGTATGGGGCTGTTGATGGCGTTGCGTTCAGCAAATCCCCTTACGGTAAAGTTGGCGCTGTTGATGTCGGCCAGCCAGCGCTTGCGGCCCATCAGCGTTTGCACATAGCCATGCTCCTTGGCAAAGTTGATGGTATCATCCATGTATTTTTGAATATTGGGGAACTGCTTTTTATAGTTGTCAATAATCTCTTTTGCTTCTGCCCTTGGTATGCCCAGATTTTCGGCCAGGCCAAAAGCCCCTTGCCCGTAAATGATGCCAAAGTTTACACTCTTCGCTTTGTAACGCATTTCTTTGGTTACTTCCGTTTCTTCCACATTAAAAACTTTAGCGGCGGTAGCTGTATGAATGTCTTTGCCTGTACGGAAAGCTTCACACATATTTACATCACCACTGATGGCAGCTACAATGCGCAGCTCTATTTGTGAGTAGTCGGCAGAAATGAGTACATGATCCTTATCTCTTGGGATGAATGCTTTGCGTATTTCACGACCACGGTCGGTACGCACTGGTATGTTTTGCAGGTTGGGATTATTGCTGCTGAGCCTGCCCGTAACCGCCACTGCCTGGGCGTAGGAAGTGTGTACACGGCCCGTTTTGCTGTTGATCAGTTGCGGCAGCGCATCCACATAAGTTGACTTTAATTTTGTAAGCTCCCGGAAAATTAAAATATCCGCTACAATGGGATTAGCGGCAGCCAGTTTCTGCAGCACATCTTCCCCAGTGGCATATTGGCCAGTCTTTGTTTTTTTAGCCTTGGGGTCAAGCTGCAGTTTCTCAAACAATACTTCGCCCAGTTGTTTGGGGCTGGCTAAGTTAAAGCGGACACCAGCCTGTGCATACACGCTTTCTTCTGCCTTTTTTGCATCGCTTTCCAGTTCCTTGCTGTATTCTTTCAAAAATCCTTCATCAATGCGTATGCCTTCAAACTCCATGGCAGTCAATACTTTCACCAATGGATTTTCCACTTCGTAAAAAACTTTCTCTACTTCCCTTTCCTTCAGTTGTGGCAACAATACGGTTTTCAGTTGCAGGGTGATGTCGGCATCTTCGGCGGCGTAATCTTTTATTTTTTCCAGTTCCACATCCCGCATACTGCCCTGCGACTTGCCTTTTTTGCCAATCAGTTCTTCAATATGCACCGGCTCATATCCAAGGTATTTGGCGCTGAGCATATCCATGCTGCGTTTGCCTTCCGGCTCAATTACGTAATGCGCCAGCATGGTATCAAATAAATTGCCGGCCAGCTCAAAGCCATACCATTTCAGCAGCAGCATATCGTATTTAATGTTCTGCCCTATCCATAGTTTGCTGGTATTGTTAAACAGTACAGCAAAGTTTTGCAGTAATGAGATTGTGTTTTCTTTTTCAGGCGGACAAGGCACATACCAGCCCTGGTGTGCAGCTATGGAAAAACTCAACCCCACCAGTTCTGCTTCATTGGCATCTATACCGGTGGTTTCGCTATCAAAGCAAATCTCGGAATGCTTCTCCAGTTCTTTCACCAATGCAGTAATCTCCTGCGGTGTTTGTACCAGTATATAATTATGCGCTGTATTGTGAATATTCTTATCAACTGTTATGCCCGTGCCGGGATTGCTGAAAGACTCGTCATCATCGGCTTTGGCAGCTTTGGGCGCTGGCATGGCTACGGCATTACCAAACAAGTCGGTTTGCACTACACCTCCCGGTGCGGTATCTGCGGCTACTTCGAGTGCTGTAAACTCTGCACCCAGCAGGCGTTTGCCCATGGTTTTAAATTCCAGTTCTCCAAACACTTCATTGAGTGCATCCTTATTCCAGTCTTTTATTTTAAAATCTTCTTCATGAAATTCCACCGGCACATCTAATATAATGGTCGCTAATTTTTTGCTCAGTACAGCCATCTCTTTACCATTGCGTATTTTTTCGCCGAGTGCACCTTTTATGCTGGCGGCATTTTCTAAAATGGCTTCCAGGGAATGGTATTCTTTCAAGAGTTTGGCGGCGGTTTTTTCGCCCACGCCGGGTATCCCGGGTATATTGTCCACTGCATCACCCATCAGGCCCAGCATGTCAATCACCTGATCCACATTGGCAATGTCCCATTTTTCGCATATTTCCTTTGGTCCCATTATTTCAAAATTACCTCCCTGGTACGGTGGTTTATAAATCTTTATATTTTCAGATACCAGTTGTCCATAATCCTTATCCGGTGTTACCATAAATACTTCGTAACCTGCTTTTTCGGCCTGTTTGCTCAATGCGCCAATTACATCATCAGCTTCATAGCCATCAATGGCAATCACCGGTATATTCAGTGCTTCTATGATGCGTTTTATATCGGGCAATGCCGACCTGAGGTCCTCAGGCGTTTCCTGGCGGTTGGCTTTGTAATCAGCAAAGTCGGTATGGCGCTCTGTTGGGGCAGAGGTATCAAAGCACACGGCCATGTGTGTGGGTTTCTGGTTGGTGATAAGGTCAATCAGTGTATTGGTAAACCCAAACTGGGCGTTGGTATTACGCCCCTTGCTGGTAATGCGTGGGTTGCGTATCAATGCGTAATAGGCACGAAAAACGAGTGCCAGGGCATCAAGCAGAAACAGTTTTTTTTGCATGGTGTAAAAGTAGGATTTTTTTTGTGGGATTGGGTATTTGAGGGCTTTTGTAATAATTATGAATGAAGAATTAAAAATTATTCCGGCCGGGTGTTTTTTTTGAGGCCGGCAGTTTTTTATGTTTCAGTTTAAAGTACAAGGTTATGCTCCGCACGAACCAAACTTTGAACTGTGAACTTTGTACTTCCTGTAAAATTGATGTCTGTCAACTGTTCCCTGATTGTAGCGATGCTGAATTTACACCACCTTAAACTGTACCGCATGCACTTCTACTTTTTCTTCGGTTTTTCCACCCTGTAATGTATAGCCTGCTGCAATCCAGTTTTTATTATCCGGGGCAAGGGGGCGCACAGTAATATAATCGCCCCATGTATTATCGCCGGGGCCATTGGTACCCTGCCGGGCAACTTTAAGGTGCCATTTTGCAGTAGTGTTGTTAAATGCACCTACTGTATGAGCCGGGTTTTTTGCACCACCGCCCAAAAAGAGTGTAATGCCCACATTACCATTGCTGTCAGGAAAGGCATCGGGATAGCCAAATGCGTAATCAGGGCTCCAGATATCGGGTTCGTCGAGCAGCGTAAAATTAGCTGCATTAATCCTTACCACCCGCACATGCGGAAAGGGTCGTTTTGCACCTCTTTTGTTAACCGCCCACATAAAACCAAGCACACCGTTGCTTAACCAGGCTCCGGTAATGCGGTAATCGGCACGCCCCAGCCAATTTGTGCCATCAGGGCATATAGCCTTATAGTTTCCACCCGACCAGGGCGTTATTGTAATATCTTTTTTACTTACATTAATGGTATTTTCGGGCCAGGAAAACAGCCTTATGCGGTTGTTACCGGTAACGCCACTATGTGCGGCAAAGTACATTATATCAGTGGCTCCCTGCACACAACGCAGCGAAAAGTCTGTTTTTGTATCAAAATAATCAAATGTGAAATTTTTACCCGTTTGCAAACTTTTCAGTGGTATGCGCAACACAACACAACGGGTAAATACATCATTGGTATCAAACACATTTGTGCATACGTATAAAAATTTACCAGATACAGCAGCGTGGTTATAATCCAGCCACTGGTTTTTCCATGCGGGGTTGATGCTTAACGGAGTAAAATCCCACAAGTCCCATTGATTATCGTTTAGAGTAGCCCCTTTTTTTACGGCCAGCCGCAGGGTATTGTTATTGCTATTTTTTTTATCGTATTGAAGCAGCCAGAAAGTTAAATTACTGGCCTTATCATGCAGTACTGTTTGGTCGCAGCAAAAACCGTCATCAGCTGCCGGGAAATTTGTAAAGGGGTTGATGTATGACCATGTTTTACCATTATTGAGCGATTTACTGGCAAACCAATTGCCGGTTAACAATATTTGCTGCCCTGTATTGGCGATGCTGCATTCACCAATGGTAGAAACCTGGTTGGCAGTAACGGTATCGGACAGTATGGATAGTTTAGTGATTTTTATATCTTTCATAATAAAAGTAATTGCCGGGTAAAAAATACTGTGAATGCTTACTGTGCTGCCTATTCTGCTGCTGTGGGGCCTGCTTCAAATTTATTGGCCATTGCTTTTATTTTTTGTGCGGGCAAAATGGCAAATTTGGCTCCACCCTGCTTGCGTGTGGTACCTTTAGCCTGCTGCCTTTTTTTAACTGCACTCTTTGTAAGTGCTGGTTGCTGTGTGCTGATGGCGGCACCACGGGTAAGTGCGGTAATGGCTGCCATTGCTGTTTTGGTCATTGGCAGTTTAGCTGTTTTAGCTGTTATTATTTTAATGCCGGCAGTATTAGACAGTGCAGTGCTGCCGACTAATGTAACAACACCGGCTGTTTTTTTTAAAGCTGTTGCTGTGCCAGTTTTAGCTGTTTTTTTCAGGGCTGCTTTTTTAGGGCGTGCTGTAGCTATTGCCATGTTTATTTTTTTATGTGTGTAGTAAATCTTTTAGCTGATACAAGGTAAAAATAAATATTGAAAAAAGGGTATACAACTTCATTTTTTTCTGGCTGTATAATACAGCACAAAACCAAAAAGGCCATCCGTTGCGGGACAGCCTTGTGGCGTTATTGAAAACCGGTCGTAATTATTGGTTGGTGATGATGAGCCTTTCCTGCTTTTGGGAATTTTCGTTCCCCAGGCTAACATTGGTATTGGTCACATCATCAATATTCCATGAATCGTTGAGATTAATCAGCATGGGGTCGGTATTACCAAGGTCAATGGCTACTTTTTTTGATACATTGTCCTCGTACCAATGACCGTTAATGTTATTGCCGTTTTTACTGACTGTTACATCACCATTGCTGTTGAAAACAAAACTATAACCCGCAAAATCATTTGTTTTGTCGTTGTTGGCATCCATGTACAGGTTTACCTTCCAGTTGCCTTTGGTAACAATGGGCGTTACTGACTTATACACTGCGTAATCATCTACATTGGCGCAGGCGGCAAAATACAGTATTACCGCTGCTTTAAGTGCTGTGAGAAGTATTGGTTTTCTCATGATAAAAGGATTTTAGAGATTTAATAATATCCTTATAACTGATTTTTGGGGCAAATATTGTGTAAGTAATGGAGAAATATGCAAATGAGAAAATGTGCAAATATGCCAAAGCAGCACCGCATACAGCTCTACCAGCCCGGCGAATCAAAAACTCAGCACAAGGGATTATTTTTTCTTTAACCCTGTAAAACTGCCATCATTTACGCTTTTAATGAATTTGATGAGGCCGGGGAAATAGTGCGGCTGGTCATCCCACATACTGCAGTGGCTGCCATTGGGGCAAATGAGGCTGTCGCCCTTTTGCACCTGCGTGGCCATCCATTTCATGTGTTCAGGATCCATGGTATCGTGCAGGCCGCCAATGGTGAGTGTGGGTACTTTTATCTGGGGCAGATCTTTGCTGCGGTCCCACTTTTCCAACCTGCCACTGATGCCAAATTCGCTGGGGCCCTGCATCAATACATATACCTGGCTGTTGATGTGTGGAAAAGCACGGGTGATGGGCTCGGGCCAGGGCAGCGCACGGCAGAGGTGCTTTTCGTAAAAATGAGGCGTAAGCAACTCCATATATTTAGGGTTGCCAAAGTCTTTTCTGGCTTCTATTGCACGGATAGTATCCAGTACCCGGGGGTTCATCTGTTTTGACAAAACCTCATTGGCGTACTTACCATAGTCGGGGCAACTGCTCATCATATTGCTGATGATGAGACCCCTGATGTTGTCCTGATATTTGAGTGCATATTCAGTAGCCAGAATACCGCCCCAGCTATGGCCCAGCAGGTAAAAGTTGTCTTTGTTGAGGCCCAGTGCTTTGCGTACCTGCTCCACTTCTTCCACAAAACGTTCGGTGGTCCAAAGGCTGGTGTCAGTGGGTTTATCCGACATATAGGAACCCAACTGGTCGTAATAAATAAATTCAATGCCTTCAGCAGGGAAGAAACTTTCGAAGCTTTCAAAAAACTCATGGCTGCCACCGGGGCCGCCGTGCAGCAGCAATACTTTTATTTTGGGGTTATTGCCAATACGCTTTGTCCATACCCGGAAGTTGCCCACCGGTGTTTGGATAGGGATCATTTTTATACCACCTGTTTGTACGCCGCTGTCTGTTTGGGCAAAATAATTAGTTGCCGGGCCGCCGGGCTGCTGATTGTTGCAGGAAAAGATAAATGCTGTGCAGATAAGGAGGAGAAAGTACTTCATGTGTAAATGCTTGAAGCACAAGTTAGGCATTTGAGTTGAAAGGTTCAAAGTTCAAAAATTTAATGTTGAATGAGTGATGATACCGGGCGGCGGATGGTTGCCGCATAGTGGCGGTCTGAAGCAATTCATGATTCAGCCTTTTTTCAACATCCTTCAACAGGCTTTTCTGTTATACTATTTTGTTATTACTTTACAGCATTATTAAATTAATGTATGGCTTTCGACTGGGATCTGCGTTCTGTTGTGCTTACGGTTGCTGCCTTTCAGGCCATTGTGGTGAGTGCCATGCTGCTGGTAAGAAACCGGCAACAGTCGAAACTGCCAGACAGGTTGCTGGCATTGTTTCTGCTGGCTATTTCGGCTAATCTTGCTGAGCATATTTTTGGCTGGCTTGGCCTGTATGAAAGCCAGTGGCTTACATATTTTCCTTTTGGTGATTGTTTTTTGTTTGCTCCGCTGGCATACCTGTATGTAAAAAGTATAACCAATAACCAGGATGG
>JANMDL010000190.1:0-4086 GCA_031376295.1 Chitinophagales bacterium | reverse complement strand
CATAAAGGTATTTCGGGAATCTTTTTTTAACAACTTATTATAATTTTTGTGTAATTCAGGAAAACCACTATTTTTACAATTCATTAAACCAAAACTATAACGCTTATAGGGGTAAACTTTACCTAACCAAGACAATTTTCAAGACGCATGAAACAAGCAACATTAAAACTGACTGCCCTAGTGATGGTACTGGGTGGATTTAGTATAGTGGTAGATGCCCAGGTCAATAGACTTAATGTAGTAACTTCCGCTGTTCCCTTTCTCAGGATTTCTCCTGACGCACGCAGTGGCGGTATGGGCGATGTAGGCATAGCCACATCCCCCGATGCAAATTCAGTTTACTGGAATTTAGCCAAAACAGCATTTTCAACAAGCAAAGCAGGTGCTACACTTACATACACTCCATGGTTGAAAGACCTGGGATTGAATGACGTGTACCTGGCAACAGCAGCAGGGTATTACAAATTTGCCGATGATCAGGCCATTGCTGGTTCATTAAGGTATTTCAGCCTTGGTGATATCCAGTTTACGGATGCGCTTGGTAATGATATCAATACCTTCAGGCCACGTGAATTTGCTTTTGACCTTGGTTATTCAAGGAAATTATCATCTAAGTTGAGCCTTGGTGTAGCTTTACGCTATATCAATTCTAACCTGGCTGGTAATAATACCTATAATGGTCAGGCTTACAAAGCCGGTTCATCTGTAGCAGGCGACCTTAGTCTTTTCCATAGCGGAAATAAGGAAGACGGAAGCGGATTGGCTTATGGTGTTGTACTCAGCAACCTGGGTGCTAAAATTTCTTACACAAGCGACGCTACTCAAAAAGATTATATTCCCGCCAACCTGGGGCTTGGTATTGCATACACAAAAGTGTTTGACGAAAACAGCAAACTTACTTTTGGTCTCGATATCAACAAATTACTGGTACCAACTCCTCCATCATTAAGCACAACAAGTGGTGGCGGTGGCACAGCAGCCGATTCTCTGGCGCTGCAAAAATACCGCAACCAGGGTGTTGTATCAAGCTGGTTTAAATCATTTGGAGATGCTCCCGACGGTTTTTCTGAAGAAATAAAAGAATTTCAGGCATCAATCGGCGCAGAGTACTGGTACAACAACCAGTTTGCACTAAGAGCCGGTTATTTCTACGAAAATCCTTCAAAAGGAAACAGGAAATATTTTACTTTGGGCGCTGGTTTAAAGTACAATATGTTTGGAATCAACTTCTCTTACCTGCTGCCTTCCGGCAATGGCCAAAACCGCAATCCACTATCTAACACATTGCGTTTCAGCCTTTTGTTCGATTTCGATAATAAGTAAGCAACAGCTTTAAAATACTATATAAAAGCGTTCCGGAACAACCGGAGCGCTTTTTTTGTACCTTCATTGGCTTATTGGCAAATAATTACAGTATAAAATAATGAGATGGCATACAGGATTGGATCTGGCATAGATTTTCACCAGTTGGCAGAAGGCAGGGATTTATGGATTGGGGGCATTAAAATACCACATACCAAAGGGGCAGTGGGCCACAGTGATGCAGATGTGCTGCTGCATGCGATTTGCGATGCCATGCTGGGTGCATGTGCATTAGGAGATATCGGTTTTCATTTTCCTGATACCGATGCATCCTATAAAAATATTGACAGTAAGCTGTTGCTGGCACATTGCTATAAATTAATACAGCAGCAAGGCTATGCTATTGTGAATGTAGATAGCACCCTTTGCCTGCAGGCACCCAAAATTATGCCCTATGTGCAACAAATGAGGGGGGTAATAGCCTCTATACTGCAGGTAACAGTAAATGATGTATCGGTAAAAGCCACCACCACGGAAAAAATGGGTTTTGCGGGCAGGGAGGAAGGTTTGGTGGCCTATGCAACAGTTTTGCTGCAAAAAGTATAAATTCCAGAGATTGAAATATTTAATCTGTATATTTTTTTTATTGCTGAAAGTTTTTGCAGCAGAGGCACAGAAAGAAGCCAATACCTGGTATTTTGGCCGCTTTGCCGGAATCAGCTTTGATCAATCCCCACCTGTAGCCCTTACGGATTGTATGACAATTACAGAGGAAGGCAGTGCCGCTATATCAGATAAAAACGGTAACCTGCTGTTTTATACAAACGGGCTTATAGTGGTAAATGCGCAGCAATTGATGATGAAAAATGGGGGCAACCTGCTGGGCGACAGGAGCAGCACACAAAATGCCGTGATAGTGCCACAGCCCGGTAACGACAGCATGTATTATATTTTTACAGTTGGAGCCGAAGGGCAGGCTAATAAAGGCCTCCGGTACTCTGTGGTAAACATGCGCCGTGAAAACGGGCTGGGAGAAGTAGTGCAGGAAAATGTGCTTTTGAGTAGCGACTGCTACGAAAAAATTGCTGCGGTGCGCCATTGCAACAGGAAAGACATCTGGATTGCCGGCAGAAGTTTTGATGGAAAAACCTACAGGCTATACAAACTCACAGCACAGGGGGTAAGCGGGAACTCTGTAAACAGTTCATCCGGCTTTGATGCGGGTACACAATCCGTTAATTCAATCGGCGCTATGAAGTTTTCGGCGGATGGGAAAAAAATTGCTGTGGCGCACGGCTATGATGCTGACAGGGTTGAAGTATTTGATTTTAATACCACTACAGGAGCTTTAACCAATCCCGTTATTTTTAAACCTAACGATATTCAGGGGCCACCAATTTCCGGCACCAATTATGGTTTAGAGTTTTCGCCCGGCGGAAGGCTGTTATACATTACCGCCAACGATTTTGAAACGGATACATCTTTTTTGTACCAGTTTGATATCAGCAGCAGCAACCCGGCTGCAATAAGGGCCTCAAGGCAAACAATATCTGTAAGTACAGGAAACAGAATAGGCAATGTTCAGATCGGGCCTGATAACAAATTGTATACAGTTTTTTTTGGGGCATCTCACCTGGCTGTAATCAATAATCCCGATGTGCCGGGGGCAGGGTGTAATTTTGTGCGGCAGGGAGTTTCCCTTAATTCCACCCTCACAAGATATGGAATGCTTGGCCTGCCCAGTTTTATGGTAAGTATTTTTAATCCTGCAGCTCAACCCTACGATTTCAGCAGGTTACCCGGCAGTTGCAGCGATTTGAATGTTGGCTTCAAACTGGATAATGCAGTTGGCGTTGATTCTGTTTTATGGAACTTTGGGGATGGGGGGCAAGCATCAAAGCTTTTTGCACCGTTTCACCAGTTTACAGCTCCCGGTTATTATAACGTTAGCCTTATAGTGTATAAGGTTGATTGCTCCGGCTTAAATGATACCATTTCGCATAAAATATGGATAGCGCAGAATGAGCTGCTTGGCCCTGATGTAAGCGGGTGCGTGGCCGATAGTATTACCATCACTGCTCCTGATATTAATGGGGCTGTTTACTTGTGGAATACCGGCGACCGGCTATCCAGCATCAGGCCGTTAACAAGCGGTAAGTACTGGCTTGATGTACAGCAGAATGGGTGTGTAATTTCCGATACTATCAATGTAATCATCAAACCATCTCCATTTGTAAATATAGGGCCTGATACAACTGTATGTGCTAAAAACCCAATTGAGCTGGATGCAGGTAATGCAGGAGCGGCTTTTTTATGGAGCAGCGGTGCAATCTCACAAAAAATAGCTATAAATAAACCGGGTACTTACAGGGTTACGGTAACTGTAAGTGGTTGCGCTGCTTCTGATACCGCAGAGGTGGACCAGGGGGATTGTGAGTTTTTTATACCCAATGCCTTTACACCCAACAGCGACGGAATAAATGATGATTTTGGCCTTATCGGCACAGCCAGTTATTCACCTTTTTCCTTCAGGGTTTACAGCCGCTGGGGGCAGACCGTGTTCAGAACTGGATCTTCCACAAAAAGGTGGGATGGCAGTTTTAAGGGGCTGGATATGCCTGCGGGTGCCTATCCCTGGATTATTGATTATGTAAATAAAAAAGGGCAGCCAATAAAACTCAAAGGGGTGGTGGTGCTGCTGCGGTAACCGTAAAATTTAACATTTCCGGTGTAATAATTTTTTCACTATTCATCCCACCAGCTTATTACCTTTGCGGCCATGCA
>JANMDL010000181.1:0-4459 GCA_031376295.1 Chitinophagales bacterium | reverse complement strand
TCAATTTTTTAACAAAATATAATTATTAATATGAAATTTACCGAAGCCCAAAAGGAATTTTTAAAATTAATTGGAAATGCTACAGTTGAAGTAATCAGTGGAAGTAAAAAACCTATCATAAGAATAGTAGGAGTTAATAATTTAGTATTGAAAAGTAATACTTTCAATGCCTTGAAAAAGAAGGATGCATTCGTTGAAACTGTTGTTAATCAGAGGCTTAATTATAAAGCTACTATTGAAGCTAAAACCTTAGCTGGCGTTAAATAAATAAAAATGGGTCCCGATACTACTATTGGAACCCATTTTTATTTTTACCTCTCAAATAATACGTAGTCATCACAGTCAGTAATACCTACAGAGATATTCAATACCTTTTTATCTTTTACGGTGATTTGAATATAGTCAAAATCTCCGAAGTCATTACAGGCATCCGCTTTGTAAACTATAGTGGAATGCTTTGATTCCATCAACTTTTTCCATTGGGAGTGTCTAACCGGATAACCGTTAACATAAGAGAAGGTTTCCCCTAATTTTATGGTAATTTTTTCCTTAAGTGTTTTTGTTGGTAATTGCTGCCTCACTCGCTGATTAAAAGTGGATACTACATCTAAAGTATCTGAGCCAACAATTTCTTTAAGGTTTTGACTTTTACCTAAAAATAATGAGAAAGTAAAAAGGAAAGTAAATAAAAATTTCATAGGATAAATGATTTTTAATAGTTAATAATAAAATATTATTTACAAATATATAGCCAAAAAAGAATAACTAAAAATAATTGTCAAAATATTAAAAATAAATTTGACAATTAGTTATTTATGACTATCTTTGTACTATTAAATAATTAAAGATGAAGACAAAAAATACCCTATTATTATTGTTCGTAGTTTTACTTTATGGATGTCCTAACAGGAATTTCAATAAGCCTAATGGAACTCCTATGATTGAGCAAGTAAATGAAGAAGTGGTTTATATCTGCATCGTGAAATATAAGAGCAAAGGCAAAGAAGAAAGCAGAGAGATTGAGCTTACTAAAAGTTCTACTTTTCGTCCAGAGCCATTCTTATTTATGGAAACTATTTATTTCCATAATGCAGTAGAGGATATAACAATTGAAAATGTTCAAGAACTATTGAGTTTTAATTTAAGACCAAAGTTTCCACTAATAAAGTCAAACTAGAGATGTTTCATATTTGGAAATATGATTCCGCATTACAGATGGAAATACAATTTTAAAGATGTTGTGCGCTACCTTTAAAATTAAGCCTAAGAAATCAAAGCACATGAGTTCTTAGGTAGTGAGTTCGATTCTCACCATCTCTGCAATAAAGATATTGCCCTCAATAAAATGACGTATAAACAAACAGGTTGGAGACCAGTGAGGCACGTCAGGCACTTGGAGCGTTATCGACTCGTGCTTCTAGGAAAGCTAGACAAAACCGGTTCGTAGATAGGGGGGAAGTAGATGCTGGTATGTATAGACTTGAGTCTTTCCTCCCTAAACTACAAAAGAAAAACTCCCAGATGTGGGAGCTGTGTGTAAGTTTTGGTTAAAGAATTGTAAAATTCGTTTCGTATGATGAGAGGAGACTAAAAACTCCTCTCAAAATTTTAAAACATGAGAAAATTTACTACTTGTGGAGCAATCTTATTATTCTCTTTATTGGGATTATTAATAATCGTATTAATTTGTTACTATGCCTAATTTATACTTCATATATTACAAAAAATTCTCTGAACTTCCAGCTATTGCCGAAGGATTAGAGCCTACAGCATTTATGGCTGAGTATAATGGGATTACAGAAGAGCACCCACTTAAATTCCAAATAAATAATAGCACTGATAAGGTTAGTATCTTATTAGTAAATTGGATAAAGTTAGGCGAACAAGAAGCCATACTTTATAAGGACGAAATAGAAAAATTAAAGGTATGAGAACAGTTTTCTGTGAATTTTGTAACACAGAATACCCAAATAGTCAATTTAATATCTCTGGGTGTTCTTGTAAAAAGGCTGTAAAAAAGAGAACTGATGAAGCTAGACATAAAGCTACTTGGGATGGAATAAGAAAAAGAGCAAATGAGAAAAAGCTTTTAAAGCACATAGAAAACATTCCAGTAAAGAAACAAATTCCTAGGGAATCACTCAAAGGAGCAGAAAAAAGAGCCAAGCTTGACAAAATAAAGCGAAAACTTAAGGATAAGGCTGATGATATGGGGATGATTAAATGTAAAGGATGCAGTTTGGATAAACCTAGAGCAGCCATTCAAGCAAGTCATTCATCATCAGTAGGTTCAAGAGTTGATTTGGCAGAAGATGAAGATAATATGTTCCTTTTATGCGACCCATGCCATAAAATTTGGGAAAATGGTCACATTAGAGAAAAAATAAACCTTCACTGTTTCTATGGTAAAATGATTTACTTGTATGAAAAGGATAAATCTAAATTTTATAAATTTTATGATTCTTTAACAGATTATTGTACATATAATAATTCTGAAAAGGCTATTAAGCAAATCAATTTAATAGATGAATACACCGGTGGATAATAAAAGAGCTGAATGTTTTATAAAAGACCTTAAAAAGTTACTCAAAAAACATAAAGCACTGATAGAATTAGAAGAAGTGAGTCTTGATTATTATTTAATTTCTGCTTATCTTTCAGCTATTTATAAAAATGATGAAAGAATATACAATGAACAACGCATCTCTCTCGGAAGAGAGATTGACCCAGAAGTATAAAGACCCTGATGAGGTTGATGACACTTTAATAAATTCAACAAAATGGCAAACAATATAAATTTCTCGTATATCACCGCTGATTGTCCTGAGCCTAAAACTCTAGAGACAATTGCAGCAGGTGATAAAATTTATTACGTTCAAGGTTTTAAAGTATTCCAATATAAATACTTGTGTGTTCACCCTACAGGCATGGGAGCATATCATATATTGATAGACGCTTGTGAAGAGCCAGTTAGGGTTTATAAAGATAAACTGGAGCTAATGCTCAGTCAAAAACTTGTTAAAAGACAAGATGCAAATAACCTATTGCTCAGCAACTTTCACCGCAAAATAGCTGAGATTAATCAAGAGCAAGCTACATTCTCTATAGGCTCAGACGATTTTCCTAAAGCTATTTAATTATGATTTGTAATATTCCATCTACAGCTGAAATATCTTATGTGCTTACTGATGAGATGCTTAAAACAATTCATAACTGTTTTATAGCTGAGGTGGGTATATATTCTAAACATATTGAATTTTTAGATTCTAAAAGAGTTCCAATTGCGATTATTGATGGGGAAATAGTATATTCGCCAAAAGGTAAGTATCAGCTTATATTTGAAAGGGCTGTTGAAATAATTACAAACGATTATAAAGAAAAATATAAACCTTATATCCAATGATAGAAGAAAAAGTAAAACCTATTGTATATTCACCAGAGGAGCAATTACTCCCTTACATCCACGCAGACCCTCATGCTTACATGGCTTTAGGAATCTATGCTGAAAGTTTATCCTATGAAGCTCCTGAGAGAGCTCAAGCTTTAAGAGATAAGATGGAAGAAATTATTTCTGAGGTTTTCAATGGAACTGATGGGAGTCTAATCGCAAGATTTAGTTTAACCTTTCAAAGATTCCAGTAAAAATAAATTGTGCAATTAATAGGTCTAAGTTGCGAAAAACTTGGCGGTGAATGGTAGCTGCTATAACAAGAAGTACGTCTATAGTTCGCTATTACGACGAAGCATCTTAGGTAGCCTAGTTAAATAAAAGATAATCATGGTAAGTACTAGAAGTTTATTTTCGATTCTCATATTCTTTGGTAGTGTAATAGCTGTCATTGGAGGCAGTATAGCTTATTTAAGTATAAAAAGGAACTATATAGAGAGTAAAACTCCTATACAGCCAACTTTTAAGTACAAATGGAATGATAAACTCCAAAAACTAGATACTATTTACATTTATAAACTGCAAAATAAATGATTTGGAAATTATTAGGTTTTTTAATTTTTACTTTATTATCCGTTGCATACTTTTTACATCTTTACAATATTATCGGTTTCGTATTTACTGTAAAATGTTTATTTATGTGGGGATTTACTATTGCAGTTTGGGCTGCTTGTAGTTATATTATTAAAGAAGTTTTTTTAGATTAATAAATAGCTCATATTTCATTATTTCGTGTTTTCATTCTACCACTTAACCCCAGTATCTGTAAATACTGGGGTTATTTTTGTATAAAAAAAAGAGTTAAGCAACTTGCGCTACTTAACTCATAAACAACATTTTTAAACCTTCAAATCTAATGTCAAATTTACTTCAAGAATACAAATATACGATTAATTTTATTATTTGGATTATTTTTCTATATTAGAAATTTCTCTTTGTAGGTACCACAGAGCTTTCTTAAGGTCTTCAACCTTCGCATTCTTCTTTTTTCCAGCTCTAGAAATATACTTT
>JANMDL010000128.1:0-4706 GCA_031376295.1 Chitinophagales bacterium | reverse complement strand
GGGGTATTGATTTTACCTGCTGTGTATTCATATCCATAAAAGTGATGCGCATATTCATCAGGTCGGTAATGTTATTGCGCATCAGGTCGGTATAGCGCAGTTGTATCTTGTATTCATCTTCCCCATCTTTCAGTTTGCTTACCTCTTTGCCAAATACTGCGGTACGCAGTTCCATACCAATCTGCCCGGTGGAAATGCCTTCTCTCATAGCTTTTTCCCTATCCACATTAATGGTAATTTCGGGGCTGTTAAGGTCAACATCCATCCTTAAATTTTCGATGCCATATATTTGATTGGTATCCAAATAGTTAGAAAGGTTACTGGCCACAGTGGCTATATCTTCAAACCTGTCGCCGGATATTTCAATGTTTACCGGAGGGTCGGTTGGTGGGCCTCCATCTTCCTGCGCCACTTCAATACTTGCTCCGGGTATGCCTTTCATTTCGGCACGTATGGCATCAAGATAAGGCAGTGTAGCTTTACCATGCCGCTTTTCGTATTCTACAAAAGATACCTGTATGCGGCCCAGGTTAGGGCGTACACTGCGGTTGTTATCCCCCGGGTTGTTGGCACTGTTGGCTACATTGGCAATAATACTTTCCACTATGCTGCCGGGCGTGCCGGGATTTTCTTTTTCCAGCACTTTGTATACCTTTTTTTCCAGCACATGAGTTACACTGTCAGTTGTAATAACATTGGTACCCACCGGCATTTTTAAATACACATAAATAAAGTTGGGGTCGCCACTGGGGAAGAATGTACTTTTATTTCCCCTAAGCATCAGCAATGCTACTGAAAGTGGAAAGAGTAAGAACATTCCTGCCAGAAACCATGCCGGCCTTCTGCCTTTGAGTACCCAGCGCAGCAGGTTTTCGTAATGGTTCATCAACCAGGGCAATACCCTGTTTTGGAAAGTATGAATGATGCCCCTGAATACAAAACGGTTAATTACCGCCATCAATGCCATGAATAATAAAAAATTGCCAAAGCCATGCCACTGGGCAAAGTGAAGCAAAATGCCGAAGCCGATGGCTGCCCAAAAACCAGGTTTTTTAAACAATGCTGCTTTTGGTTCTTCATGCTCTTTGCCTTCGGGCTTCATAAAGCTTACGGCAAATACAGGGTTGAAAATAAATGCTACAATGAGCGATGCTGCCAGTGTGAGTATGAGCATGGTGGGCAGGTAAATCATAAACTTACCGATGATGCCCTTCCAGAAAAGCAGGGGGAAAAATGGAGCCAGTGTAGTGGCTGTACCTGCCAGTACCGGGATGAACACTTCACCTGCGGCTTCTTTGGCACTTCGTATGATGGGTACTTTGCCGTTATTGTAAATACGGTGGGTATTTTCTATCACCACAATGGCATCATCTACTATTATACCCAGGCCAAACAGCAATGCAAACAATACAATAAAGTTGAGGGTAACGGGTGTGCCCACAACCAGGTCTGCAAGGGGCAGAAACAGGAATGCTACAAATACGCTCAGCGGCACGCTCAATGCTACAAAGAAGGCATTGGTTACACCCATAAAAAACATCAGCACCAGCAATACCAGTATGAAACCGATGATGATGGTATTTACCAGTTCGTTGAAGGAAGTGGCAGTAGCCTTGCTTTGGTCGCCGGTAATTACCACTTTAAGTTCTTTGGGTAGTTCTCCATCTTCCTGCATTTTGGCTGTAATGTCTTTTATTTTACCTGCGGCGGCAATTAGGTTTTCGCCGGCACGTTTTACTATATTGAGCGTTACCACATTCTTGCCATCAAGGCGTGCATAGCTTTCTTTGTCCTTAATGGTATCTTTAAGCGCTGCAATATCTTTTAAATAAACGGTGGCACCCTGTGCGCTGCTTCGTACAATAATATTCTGCAGGTTAAGTGCGCTGGTAAACTGGCCCTTGATTTTGAGGGTACGCTTCATGTCGCCAACGGTTATCTGCCCGCCGGTAATGTCCCTGTTCTCCCGGCTGATGGCGTTTTCAATATCCATAAAACTTATCCTGGCTGCCTGCATTTTGTAGGGATCAACATTTACCTGTATTTCCCTTTCTGGTGCGCCCACAATTTCGGCACGGGTGATTTCAGTCAGTTCTTCAAATTTATCCTGCATTTTATCGGCGTACTCTTTCAGCTTTATGCCATCGTAATCGCCACTTATGTTTACAAACATGATGGGCATTTCGCTAAAGGCAAATTCCTGTGCATTGGGCTGCACAGTCAAGTCGTTGGGCAGGTCAGATTTGGCCTTGTCAATGGCATCTTTCACTTTTACTTTTGCCACTTCCGTTTTTACGTCGGTATCAAATTCTACAATGATAAGGCTGAAATCGGTTTGTGAGGTACTGGTGATTTTTTTCACTTTGGCACCGCTGATGCCTTTTAATTGCTTCTCTATCGGCCTGGTTACCAGGTTCTCTATATCCTTTGGTGAGTTGCCCACATACACGGTGCTTACGCTGATGGTAGGTACCACAATATCGGGGAACTGTTCTTTGGGCATGGTATTGAACTTGTACAGCCCGTACAGCGATATTAAAATGGAAATGATGTAGATGGCCGTGCGGTTATCTACAGCCCAGCTGGTGGGTTTGTATTCTTTAAATTTTTCTTTTATGCCTTCTATAAAATTCATAGCTCATTATTTGGTTACCGCACTGCTGTTGCAGTACTGCGGCGATTGTGTTCTGGAATTATTTTACTGCACTGCTATCAACTGGCCTTCGTACAGGTTCTGGTAGCCTCCTGTAATCAGTTGTTCATTGGCAGCAAGACCCGCTTTTATTTCCACCAGTTCGCCATAGGTTTCACCGATGATGATGTTCTTTTTACTGGCCATCAGTTTGCCATTGCCCATTTTGCTCACCACATACACATACTTGCCTTTTTCATCGCTCTGCACCACGTTTACCGGTATTACCACGGCATTGGGTGCACTGTAATCCCTTATCTTCATAATGGCTACCTGGTTGGGTTTAAGCGATGCATCGCTGGGTATTCTTGCTTCGGCAATAAAACCACGCTGCGTGGGATCAATTGATTCGCTGATGAGGGAAATGGAAGAGTTTAATTTTTTACCTGCATCGGGTATATCAATGGTAACAGCCATGCCCCGGCTTACACGGGTGAGGTAATTTTCGGGCACATTGGTTACAATTTTGAGGCTGCTTTTATTTACAACTTCTATTTGTGGCCCCACGCCCTGCATTACGCCTGTAAATGTTTCTCCTACCCTTAAATTTATTTTTTCTACCACCCCACTTACATCACTGTACACGTTGGCAGTATTTAATTGCTCAATACTTACTTTAATGATTTCCTGGTTGGCAGCCAATTGGTTTTCCAGGCTTTCAACATTATTTTTTGCGCTTATCAGCTGCACTTCTGTGCCAATACCCTGGTCCCATAGGTTCTTCTGCCGCTGGTAAATATTTTTTGCATAAGCCAGTTGGGTTTTAATACCCTCAAGCCCTTTTCGCCCTGCTATAATGCCTTGTTGTAAAACAGCATCATCCAGTTTTAAAACCAGTTGCCCTCTTTTAACAAACTGTCCTTCCCTAATATAGATGGCTTTTACCTGCCCGGCCATCCCGCGGGGGGAGATGTAAGAAACATTTTCTGCATCTACTTTTCCCTGCAGGTCAATATAATGCTCAAAAGTTTGAGTGGTTACGGGTGATGTACTCACTAATTTCACCTTAGTGCTTTTTGCTGTACCGGTATCCAGTTTCGCCAGTTCTTCTTCCAGTTTGCGTATTTCGGCATCCGACTTGCTTTTTTCGCCTTTCAGCTTTTCAAGTTGTGCTTTTTTATCATTCAGTTCTGCGTTTCCTTCTTTTTTACTGTTGCCGCAGGAAGCGATGGTAAAAGCTGCAATTATTGCCAGGCCTGTGATTCTGATATATTTCATGACTGTCATATTTTCTTTTCGCATTTTAATTTTTTAAGCAGTAAGCAATTACAGTTTACCAATGGTTTTTAAATAATCAATTTTTGCATTTATGGCATCGTACAATGCACCATAATAATTATTTTGAGCCACCCTCAGGTCGGCAAATGCATTGTATATTTCGCTATTGCTGCCAAGGCCCTGTTCAAATTTTAATTTGGTTGTGCTGTACACCCTTTTTGCCAGCTCAATGTTCTTTTTCTGGTTATCCATGGTAAGCAGTGCACTCTTCATTTTCAGTTTTGCCTGCTCCACATCATTGTCAATCAGTTCTTTCAACTGGGCAATATTGTTATTTGTTTTTTCCAGTTCATATTTAACCTTGTTCATTTTGGCTTTTTTGTTGCCACCATCGTAAATAGGCACTGAAACTTTAAGGCCAATTACTGCAGTGCTGAACCACTCTCCATTATTAAAAAAATTGAACTGGTTGCGTTGTGCATTTTTACTAAAGCTGCCAAAAGCTGCTACAGTGGGCAGGTAGCTCAGCTTGTAACGCCTTACATTGTATTCGCCCAGTTGCTTTGCTACATTAAGAAACTGAATTTCCTTACGGTCGTTGTAATTTATGGTTTCCTCAAGAAATCCGTTTTTTAGCTACTGTTCATTAATGGTATAAGTAATCACCAGTATATCTTTATGCGGCATACCCATCAAAAATTTCAGTCCTGCATTACCGGCAGCTATCTGGTTTTCAACCTTCATCTTTTCTGTTTTAAGGTTGGCGAGCTGTACCGTTACTTTATCAATGTCTAAC
>JANMDL010000109.1:0-1874 GCA_031376295.1 Chitinophagales bacterium | reverse complement strand
TTTAATGCCATTATTTTATCAGCAATATAGCGGCAGGGATTCAGCGAATCGCCGAGCCGCTTCAGGTAATCATTTGTAGCATTTTCCGCCAATGTTTTTATCGCCAATACCTGCTGCAATCCCCTGGCTATTTGTACTACTTCCCTGGGGTTTATTTTTTTCAGCGGTATTTTGCTAACCAGTCTTTCTACATCGCCGCTGTTTTTTATGTGCTGGCAAATATGGCTGCGTGTATCTGTTTCCTTTATAAAAAATTCTACCAGGCCAAGCCGTTCATTTATTTTTGCCATGTCTTTCAATGGCAGTACCAGCCAGCGTTTCAGCAGGCGGGCACCCATCGGCGACACGGTACTGTCAAGCACTTTAAGCAGGGTATCGCCACCGCTGCCGCCCAGCAGTTCCAGGTTGCGGATGGTAAAGCGGTCCATCCAGAGGTGTTCGTCCCTGTCGATGCGCTGCAGCGAAGTAATGTGCTGCAGGTTGGGATGTTCTGTATCTTTTAAATAGTGCAATACCGCCCCGGCAGCAATAATACCGTTGGATAGGCTGTCTACCCCAAAACCCTTCAGGCTGTGTGTGCCAAAATGTTTGAGCAGACTCTCTGTTGCATAGGTGCCGGCAAAAATCCATTCATCTAATGCGTAGGTATAAAATTTACTGCCGAAATATTCTTTAAAATGTTTTTGCTGGTTGCGCTGAAAAATCACCTCGGCCGGTTTAAGGCTCTGCAGCAGTTTATCCGCATATTCCCTGTCTCCTTCGGCAATAAAAAATTCACCCGTACTTATGTCGAGAAAGGAAATGCCAAAAACATCATCCACAAAATGGATGCCCGCCAAAAAATTGTTGCTGTTGTGTTCTAATAATTTGTCGTTGGTAGCCACACCGGGCGTAACCAGCTCCGTAACGCCCCTTTTTACAATTCCCTTAGCCTGTTTGGGATCCTCTAACTGGTCGCAAATAGCCACCCGGTAGCCCGCTTTTACCAATTTGTGCAGATACGTATCCATAGCATGGTGCGGAAAGCCAGCCAGTTCTGAGGAGAAAGCAGCGCCGTTATTGCGTTTGGTAAGGGTTATTCCCAGCACCTGGGCCGTAATTACGGCATCCTGGCCAAATGTTTCATAAAAATCACCCACCCTGAAAAGCAGTATTGCATCAGGGTATTTAGCCTTGATGGCATTGTGCTGCTGCATTAAAGGAGTTTCCGCCACTGCTTTTGCCATAGTGCGCAAAAATAAGGTTTTGTACTGTTTACCAAACACTGTTACTCAAATGGTGTGTTTTTTGCAGATATTTAGGAAATATTTTAAACCTTAACTTTTTTTCTATGAGTTTCAATTATTCCAATCTTGTTTTTGAAGGTGGTGGTGTTAAAGGCATTGCTTATGTAGGTGCCCTGCAGGTATTGCAGGAGAAAAATATGCTGGAAGAAGTAAAAGCCGTTGCAGGCACTTCGGCCGGTTCTATCGTAGCAGCACTGTTATCATTAGGGTATGATGCAACAGGTATCAGCACCATTATGAATGAGCTCGACTTCAGCAAACTGGAGGATGGATGGGATCCGCTGAGGATTCCATTTACTTACGGGCTGTACAAAGGAGATTACTTTTTAAACTGGATGCGCCAGCGGATAACAGAAGCCCCGGGCAAAAATCTGTCCGAAACTGCCACTTTTGCCGATTGCAAAAACGCAGGGTGTAAAGACCTGCATGTTTTTGCCACTGATCTGAATATAAAAGATGTAAAAGAGTTTTGTTTTGCCAATACGCCAACCGTGCCTGTGGCAGAAGCTGTAAGGGCATCCATGTCTATACCCCTTTTTTTTAAAGCCTGGCAGTTCAGCAACAGCAACCCCGATAACCATATTTATG
>JANMDL010000107.1:0-2278 GCA_031376295.1 Chitinophagales bacterium | reverse complement strand
CCCTCAACCCACATCATTGCAGCGCCTAAGCCGCGGTTGTAGTACACCGTACCCACGCGGTTTGGATCACTCATATTTCCTTTGTTGGCGCCGTAGACTGTGTCCTTGATTTTTTGAACCAGCGGATGCATTCCGGGGATGGCATTCATGACGACGTAAGTACCGACCGCTGCTTCGCGTGCTGGGAACATGTCTTCTTCTGCGCCACCAAAGGTCACATACATCATGCGGTTGCGAGGGAAGTTGATCCGCGCCGCATTCGTCATACCCGTAGAGTTCATTCCAGATCCGGCGCCCCAAAAAGTAACCCAGTCGGGTTTCTCTTGCCTGATTTGAAGCCACTGGGATTGTTGTTCCAGGCCCGGTGATACAACCGCTATTTCTACTAATTTAATACCCCAGTCGGCAGCAGCCATTTGTACCACAGCACCTTCCAGCGCAATAATTTTACCACCCTGGCGCACCCAGTTTTTTAAATCAGCCGAACCTTTTTCGCCAATAAAATCATAATTACCATCAGGCAATATCACCACATCAAAATCTTTCCAGGTCATGCGGCCAACTTCGTTGCCATTAATTAAGGTAACAGGGTAGTGCAACTGCTGCTCAAAAAAATGCCAGATGCCACCCGCCGCATTCGACCCCACATCGCTGCCCGTTATCAGTGCCACCCTTGGCTTGTGTATAAAATGAATGCTGCTGCCACCAAAGTCAACCGGGTTATCCATAAAGCCCGTAGCCACCTGCTGCCAGTCGCCATCATAGTTGCTCAGTAATTGCTTCATACTGCCCATGGCCGCTTCATTGCCCTTGCTCAATATAATCAGGCTGCCCTTGTTAAACTTTTTACCCTTGTATAAAAAATCCTTTTCAGTATAGCGAACTTTAATACCAGCCTGTAATAACCCAGCCAGCAACTGTGCCGATTTAAAAGATTGATAAGCCGCAATATAGCCATAAGCACCAGCATCAAATGCAGTAGCCGCCTCTGTGGTCTTATCATTGGAAGCTGCTATCTCATCCTTACAGGCAAAAGCCTGCAGGCCATAAGCATAAGGCAGGCTCCAGGCAGTAATATCGTAAGTAGCCGTATCGCTCAGTTTCGATTTTGGCTCAAACAATACCTTTACCATAGCAGCCCTCGGTTGTTTATTGCTGATGAGTATGCTGTTTTTACTTAGAGCAATGGCATCATCCTTACCCGTAAGATAATTAAAACCCCGGCCTGTTGCTTTGGTGATATAGCTGTATTTAATACCATCTGCATCCAGTAAGCCGGTTAATGTTTTCAGCTTGCCGGCAGCATCAGCAGTAACAATATAAGTTTTGTATTCGCCAATGCTGCCTTTATTCGCATCATCAAAAAACTGCTTAAACTCCTTTACAATCCTTGCGGCATTCAAAGAAGAAACTTCAACCGTACTCATGCCGGTGGTAAAATGATGTTCAATCCTGTCCTTAAGTGTAAGCGTATCACCGTCGCTTTTTACAACAGCTAAGCCACCACGGCTGTGCCCGCCCTGCTCATACGTCATGCCAATAGCACCATTGTAAGTAGGGTAGGTATCGCCATAAGCCGGGTAAAACAGGTCGAAACGCTCACGGGTAAAATACAGCCAGCCATTGGCATCAAAATATTTAGCATGGTTTCTGCCAATGGTGGTTTGAAAGTCACGCTGCCATTGAGTAATTACTTCATGCAATGGCTCAGCCGCCGGGGCAAAATAATAAGGATCATTATAACCCTGCTCGTGGTAATCGCAATGTATATGCGGCATCCAGGCATTGTATTTTTTCATCCGCTGCTGTGTTTCCACCTGTGTTTGCCAGGCCCAGTCACGGTTAAGGTCAAAATTATAATGATTGGTTCTGCCGCCCGGCCATGGTTCACTATGTTCCCTTGCCACAGGATTTGCGTCCGGAAATTTCCCCACAGTTTGTGTAAACCAGTTAACATAGCGGTCACGCCCATCGGGATTAATACAGGGGTCAATAATGATTACAGTATTCTTCAACCAGTCCTGCGCTTTAGTATCAGTAAGCAAAGTATAAGCAGTTTTTAAAGCCGCTTCGCTGCTGCTGGGTTCATTGCCATGCACATTGTAACTCAGCCACACAATAGCAGGTGCATTTACATCCCCGGCTTTATCCGCAACCAAACCGGTAAGCCGCATATTGTTCTGTTGAATTTCATCCAGCCTGCCCATATTGTCAGCAGTTGACAGGTATGCCAGCAGCAGGGGGCGGCCTTCATTTGTTTCGCCATACTCCTCCAGCT
>JANMDL010000104.1:0-28625 GCA_031376295.1 Chitinophagales bacterium | reverse complement strand
TTCCTCTGCTTTAAGCAGTCCGGCATACTTTGACACAATCGGTTTATCTGCAAACAGGGTAAAGTCCTTTACCACCGGCACATTTTCTGCAGCATCAGTTTTGGCACTATATGTGTACAGGCTTGCACGGCTCATTATTCTCACCGGGAGAAAAAAGAGTGCCGTAAAAAGACAAAAAAATATATGTTTCATAAAAAAACCAGCACTATTACGCATTTTCGGCAATTTCATTTTCGTTTTAGTAAAATTAGATAAAATCTATGAATGTTCTGACTATTTTGAGTACCTTCAATCCCCGTTTTAATTTGAAAATACATTACTGCAATGGGCAAAAATTTTGATAATTACAGGATAGACAATAAGGTAATAACCGTATCACTGGTACTGTCGGCTTTTTTTCTTATGCTGATGGCTTTCCGCTATAAAAACACCAAAACATGCCCCACTGTTGATTTCAGTTTCCGTACGGCCAATAAATTTGATGTGGCGTATGAAAAGGAAAAAGTTCACTTCTCATCTGAGGTCAAATATGATGCCAATGAATGGGAATGGGATTTTGGCGATAAGACTCCGGCTGATAAGGAATCGGGGCCTTACGTATCGCATGAATACAATACACCGGGCGTTTACACCGTACGGCTTACTATTAATGGCAAATGCGAACAGGTTAAAAATATAAGTATTGGCAAAAGGGAAAGTAATAAAAGTAAATTATATCTGCGCCCCTCCTGGCCTCCCGAAACGCTTTTTGCAGGCAGGGATTATTATTTTGGTGATTCTACTTCGGGAGCAAAAAGCTGGAGCTGGTATTTTGACAGGGATGAGACAAAGCGTACCCGGCAGGATGTATCATACCAGTTTGTTGAACCAGGTGAATACAGGGTAATACTGGTGATAAATGATGACCTGGAAAATGGAAAGACCGAAAAAACATTCAGGGTTATTGCGCCACCACGGATCAACTCTCCGGCAGTGGCGGGCAACCAGGGTGGCGGCGGCAACCCAAGGCCTGATATTAATGTCAATCCTCCCGATAATAACCCCACCATTACCAATAATACCGGCAAATCGCTGGAAGAAATAATTTCAGAGAAATCACGGAATCCCGAACCTCCCCTTGGTGAAACCTCTTTAAAGGCATGTGTACTTGACATTAATGGCAATGGTGGTGTTTTACTGCGCAAATACCTAAAAGGCGGCAACTTCAACAACTGCAGTATTATTTTTAATGGCAGAAGTATCTCTATCGGTCAGTTACAGGCAAATATTCAGGAACATGCCAAAAATGGCAAATCACTGAGTGCCAAGCAGGAAATAGATACAAGAGAAAATTACATCAAAGTAATTGAAATAACGGCCGAACTGGAGCGCAAGAAAGGATTTATTGGAATCGGAAAAAAAGACCGCAAGTATCCCTTTTAATAAAAAGACAGAATGCCTGTATAAGGCCCAATTCAACATGGATAAAAATTTGGTTAATTACCTGCTTACAGATGAGGTAAAAAATGTGTTTCATATTGCACAGCAGATAGCAAAGGAAAATACACACCCCACATTTGGCGCACCGCACCTGCTGAAGGCGCTGCTGCACAAGGATGCAGGTATGATACCAGTACTGAAAAGCCTTGACAAGGATTACTACTATATTGAAGAATGGGCCGAAGTACGCCTGGAAGAATATGAAAAAAAAGCACCTTCCGGCGACCCTTCGGGGGATAGCGCCATTGCAGGCATACTGGCAGAGGCAGATGATGTACGCTTTAAACTGCAGCGTGACCAGGTGGATGTGCCGAGCCTGTTTGCTGCTGTAATTACCCCGGGAGTTGGTTTTTCTTTCGACCAGTTAAAATCCTTTGAGCTGAAACGGGAAGAACTGATCAGCTCGGGTATGAGCAACACTATTATGAGTGAGATGCTGGGTGTGAATGATAAGCCGGATGCGGCAGGTTCAAAATCAGCCGGAGCTTTGTTTAAATATTGCAGCGATAAAACTGAAAAAGCCATAGCCGGTAAGATAGAAGAAATAGTGGGCAGGGATAATGAATTGCGCATGATGGCTGAAGTATTGTGCCGCCGCAGCAAGCCCAATGTAATGCTGGTGGGCGAACCGGGCGTGGGCAAAACAGCGCTGGCAGATGGTTTTGCACTGGCCATTGTACAAAAAAAAGTACCCGACATTTTGCTGAACGCCCAGGTTTTTGAACTTGACAACGGTGCGCTGATAGCTGGCGCCTCCTACAAAGGCGAAATAGAAGACAGGCTGAAAAGCATTTTGACCGAAATAAAAAAATACGATAAAGCCATCCTGTTTATTGATGAAATACATACGCTTACCGATAAGCATGGCAGCGCAGGTGGTGCTGCCAATATATTAAAGCCTGCATTAGCCAGGGGCGAAATAACCGTAATTGGTGCCACTACACTGGAAGAGTATAAGAAACATATTGAAAATGATGAGGCGCTCAACCGCCGGTTTGAGCTGATTACGATAGAGGAACCGGATGAAACTGCTGCATTTCAGATGCTGCGAAAGGTATTACCGGCTTACGAGGAGCACCATCACATTACGGCTGATGATGAAGTAAAGCAGGAAACCATAAGGCTGGCAAAACGCTATATTAAAGACAGGCGGCTGCCGGATGCTGCCATTGATTTGCTTGACCGCTCCCTGGCCGCCCTGCACATGCTGAATGAAACCGGGATACAGGACGTAAAGGCATTGGGAGAAACCATTGAGCAATGGAAAACCTTAAAGGAAGATGAAGAAAAAAGTATTGATGACTGGAAATGGCTCTGCCGCTCTTTCACCAGCAGAATCAGTCCAATATTATCCGGCCATATAAATTCAGAAGTAAACCCGCAACTGGCCGAAACAAAGGAAGCGGTAATCAGCTACCTGGAAAATGTGGTTAGCACACTTACTTTATCTGCTGGTGAACCAAGAAGTACCCTGCTGAAAACAGATGTGGCCGCCATTGTATCCGACAAAACAGGCATTCCACTGGGCAAATTACAGGCACAGGAACTGGACCGCCTGCTGAATATGGAGGAAATACTGAAAAAAAGGGTGGTAGGGCAGGATCATGCTGTAAAAGCAATTGCAGAAGCTATTCTTGAATCAAGAAGCGGGTTGGGTAAACCCGGACAGCCCATTGGCTCGTTCTTTTTCCTGGGGCCTACCGGTACCGGTAAAACGGAGCTGGCAAAATCTTTGGCCGAATTTTTGTTTCAGGATGAATCATTCATGATCAGGTTTGATATGAGTGAATTTAAAGAAGAACATTCGGCAGCCCTGTTGTATGGTGCGCCCCCGGGTTATGTAGGGTATGAAGAGGGCGGTTTGCTGGTGAATAAAATAAGAAGGCAGCCTTATGCGGTGGTACTGTTTGATGAAATTGAAAAGGCGCACACATCGGTATTTGATGTGTTTTTGCAGATAATGGACGAAGGTAAACTGCACGATAAGTTAGGAAAAACGGGCGATTTTTCCAATGCAGTGGTTATATTTACTTCCAATATAGGCAGCAATTATGTGGTTGAAAGGTTCAATAATAACGAGATACCGGCTTCGGGCCAGTTGATAGATATAATGTCCAATCATTTCAGGCCGGAATTTTTGGGCAGGCTCACAGAAGTAGTGCCTTTTGCGCCGGTGAAGCTGGAAACGGTAAGGGGCATATTGGACATACAGTTGAAATCGCTGTATTCAGCTTTAGCCAAACAGGGTATTACGCTGGAAATATCAGATGCTGCCAAAGATGAACTGGCCAAACAGGGTTTTACGCCAGCTTATGGTGCAAGGCCATTGGGTGGTGTGATAAGAAGCCAGGTGCGGAGACCGCTTTCAAAAATGATTATCAGGGGCGAAATAGGTATTGGTGCTAAAGTGTTACTTACACTCGAATCGGGTAATTTGAAGTGGGACAAAACAGATAATTGAAAGTTTTTTTAACCGGCATATCATTTTTTTTCATAAATTTAGTTTTTGATAAAACCTGAATCTGCGAAAATCCGGTATAATAACCGGAGTATATTTAAAGACATATCCTGTAACAACCGAATTGTTCAATTAAAACTGACTGCCAGGGAATTTTTCCTGATACATGGTGAAAACCTGGCTGCACTAAAAAAATCATTAAAATGGATAATAATCTGGGTATTGGCGGTAATGAGGTAAAAACAGATGCATTTGAAGCATTTCAGGACATTCAGTCCAACAGAACCATTATGGCCCAAAAGCTTACAGCGACCACCCCTGTTAAGCCCGAAGTAAAAGAAGGGCTTACCAATGTGGAAGAAGTGTTTGGGCATTATAAGCCCAGAGTGGAAATGTCTTTTGCCAATGAAGATGGCGTAACGGTTAGAGAAACACTGAACTTTAAGCATTTGGGAGATTTTGGAGTAAAAGGAATCACCAGTCAGAGTGCATTTTTAAGCGACCTGAATACCCGGCAGGATCAGTACCAGAAAATAATCAAACAGTTGAAATCCAACAAGTTGCTTAAAGCAGCATTGGCTACCAAAGAAGGCAAGCAGAACCTGGTAGGTGCGCTGCAGGCACTTTTGGCAGAACTGAACGCAAACAAATAACACATTCATCTGTATAACTTAGTTTAAGGAGTATCAATCAAACAATAACATGGCAAATCCAGAAGAAATAAAAGCAGCATCCGTTCAGCAAACCGCTGAACAGGATACACAAACCGGTGATAAATTACAGACCAGCCTGAAGGGTTTGGAAAAATTTGGCGCCTTCGATTTACTCGAGTCGGTAATTGACAATATTCAGAACCTGAATCCTGAAAGAAAGGCCCGTAAAAAGATTTTTCTGGATGAGGTTTCCAAAAAAGACGAAAGGGAACAGCTTAAAAAAACATTGGGTATATGGATGGATGTGCTGCAAAGTACAGAAGACCTGCACGAAATGGTGGAAAAAGCACAGGCCAAAAGCGAACTCTCCTCCAAGGTATACAAAACCAACATGAAAGAGGCGCTTAATGAAACTGCTGAACTGGAAAAGTCGTACCGCACAGTAGCGCTGTTTTATAAGAACACAGAAAGTACAAAAGTTAAGAATGTTTCCTTTATTAATGTGGAACTGGATCAGCTTAAAGACCTTGACAATACCCGTTTTATTGATGCCATACATGCAGAACTGGTGGAAAACTACGACAGGCTCGACCTGCGCAGCAATTACGGGATACTGATTATACCAGGCTACCTTGGCTCCAACAAAGTAGTGGAAAAGTGGGCTAAGATTGCCTACGAAAATAAAGTGATGCTCATTACAGATTTTGAAGATCTGGATGCGCCTGATGATGTAATGGAACTTTTTGAATCGGCCGACCTTACCAGTGGTGACCCTTTTAAATCCAATACCATTATGACCTGTAACTACCTGGTGGGCAGGGGTAAGCAGGCTGATGTAGGCGAAGAAGACAACCTTTATGTACCCGGTTCCTCAGCCCTGGCAGGCAAAATTTACATGACCCTGATGAGCCAGGTTACAGCCGGTAAAAAATTCGGCAGCATGAATGAAGTAGATGGCGTAAGATTTGATCTTAAAAAATCTGAAATTGCCAATTTAGAAAAACTGGGCCTGGTACCCATGGTAAATGAATACAGCAAGGTGATGGCTTTTTCTGCCAAAACATTGTTTAATGGCGATAACCTTGGCCTGCAGACCTATTCTGTAGTAAGGGTGTTTGATTATGTTACCAAAGTGATGATGGATTTCTTAAACAGAAGAGCATTTGAAAATTTTAATGCCAACACACGTAAAGAACTGATGGGGCAGATTGTAAAGTTTCTTGATAATATTACCGGCCCGAGCAAACTGATTGAGAACTTTACTATCAGGCGTTTTGAGCAGGATCAGATACAAAAGGACAAGATACACCTGGATATTCACCTTAAACCATACTTTCCGGCCAAAAACTTCCTGATTAAGCTCGAAGGACAGAAGGGGGATGATGGTACAGAATGGAACAGTGAATACAACCAGGAAAAATAACGGGGTAGTATACAGGAAATAACGGGTTGCAGTAAAATAAATACCCGTTTCCTGTAAACTGGAAATACCCGGTTGAACAATTTTCAACTCTAAAGAAAGATAGTATTCCGCCGGGAGAAATATTATTTATTTTGGTACAATATTTGCACTTGTAAAAACACAAATTTCTAAGAACCTCTTCGTATGAATATCAGTACTTATGAAACGCCAACCCAACTATAACCTTTTCCAGCGGTAACAACACATTCATTTTGTTGATATATGAGGTGTAGTCTTTAATGATGTATTTATTTATATTTTATATATTTCTTAATTTTTAAATTTCTATTTTATGTCATTCAAAGTAAAATTAAAAGTTGCGGGCAAGGAAGTGAATGTCCTCGACTTAAGCTACCAGTTGAAGCAGGAAACTGATGCAACCGGCCGTCCATCAGCAGTAACACGTGGTGGCAAAATCAACCTCACAGTTGAATCAACAGGCGACACATCCTTTTTTGAGTGGATGTGTAACAATTTTGAGCGCAAAGATGGTACCATTGTATTCATCAAGCGTGACACAGATGCTACTTTAAAGGAACTTAGTTTTAAAGAAGCATACTTAGTTGATTACAGAGAAAACTTCTCAGCTATTAACGACAACCCGGTTTCTGAAACTTTTACACTCAGTGCAAAAGAAATAAGCATGGGTTCCGGCTCACACATTAATGAGTGGGTATAAGCAATAAATGTAAATAACGGGCGGCAGTAAACCTGCTGCCCGTTTCTTTCCTGCTCAGCAAATACTTTAAAACAAGTGTATTATGGCCTTTTTAGCAAAAATAGCAATAGACGGAGGAGAGGACATGAATGTGTTAAACTGCAGTTTCAGGTTTACACAAGCAACAGACGCAGCAGGCAAGCCGTCTGCGTTACCGCAGGGCGGGTACCTGTCTTTTGTTGTGGAAAGTACTAAAGAAACTGACTTGTGCGACTGGATGATAAGCCCAACCGGCACAAAAAACGGGGTTGTTACTTTTTACAGGAGAGATATGTACAGCAAATTGAAAACGGTGGAATTTACGGATGCCTACTGTGTGGATTACCAGGAATCTTTTGATCATAAAGGTGAACATCCGATGCAGATATCCGTTGTAATATGTGCAAAAACGTTAAAAATTAATGAATCGGAGTTTAAAAACAACTGGCCTGCGTAACTTACAGTTCTACTAATTATTAATATTCAATAATGGAAGCAGGCGGGCATTATTATACGGTTTACTACACATCCTTAGCCGTTGGTTACAGGCAGGATATAGCTTACCAGCATGCCTTACTTGCCCAAATGCCCGACCAGGTTGGCTGGTTGGATGCCTCCCATATGCAGCAAACCGAAGCAAGGGTACCTACAAGTATGAACAAGGTGCGTGGCAAGGAAGTTGACCTCAACAATAATTTCCGGAGCGTAACTACACACGACAGGGCAAGGATACAGTCAGGGGCGCATGCATTAGTACCCAACCATCTCAGCAACGAAATTAAATCTTCAGCTTACCAAAGGCAATTTACCATAAACAAATTAATGGGCGAAAGCCCCGCATCTCTTAAATTTGGCATACTCCTGCATCGCCTGGGCGATTCTTTTGCACACAGCCGTATAGATGACAGTTCAAAAATGTATGGCATTTCATCTAATTCATTATTCACATTTACAAATCTTGGAGAAAGTGCAGGCCACCTTTTTGATATGCATGACCCTGATTTTCCTTTTCTTCGAAAATCTATTTTCTTTCAATACTTACGGCAATTGTACAATGTGCTGTTTAATAAATTGAATGAAAGAGGCAACCAGCAATATAAAAGACAACACTATACCGCTGTTACGTACGACCAGTTGCAATCTGTATTTCAAATGATTTTCATGAATCTTATCAGAAGGCAAAAACAGTTTAGTGAAACAAACTTCAGAATGGTTTGCAGCCGGGCCGCTTGTGCAAAAGTTCCACTGAATGCAGATAATGAAAAAATTGCTTCATGGTATATCTCCGAAATGAGATTAGCACTGGGAAGAATAAGAGATATTACAGTGGAAACCTATGCGCCTGAAAAACAAAACCTGATGTCGCTGAGAGATTTTTTAAACGGCCACAGAGAACTAAACCACTTAAATATAACCGGCAGGGATATTGACGATGCAATAAATGATATGATACCGGGCGGAGAGGGCTCACTTGTGCCACCGCCCGCAAAATCACTCAGCGATAAAGCTTACGATTATGTAAAGGATACCGAATTCATGAGAGGTATGGAAAGAGAGTTGCAGAAACTTACCACACCACCGGGATTTCGTTAGTAATTGTGTAATCTTTAAAAAAATAATTATGACTTAGCAGGTGTCATCATAAAAACAACTATATAATCAAACCGTAAACGATAAATCTTTTTTATGGCGCAATTAACAACTACAACCATCAGTATTGATGGCAAAAGCATAGAGCAATTTTATTCTTTCTCACTCTCCCAATCGCTTTCCGAACATAATTACTTCCGGCTCAACTGCCCTTCCAATGCCCTGGATGACAGTGCCGGTATGATTTTCAACAACAGCAAAGGCATGCTGGGCAAAATATTAACTGTTCAGATAAAAGCTGTTACCACAAAAGGGGATTTAAAATTTAAAGGAATCATCACCAACATAGATGCCGAAAAATTCAGTGGTTCCAATGGCGATATCACCATAAGTGGCTATAGTGCCACAAAATTATTAGACAGCGGGCCGCATTGCAAAACATGGGAGAAAAAAGCGGTAAAAAATATTGCACAGGATGTATTAAAGCATTTTCCGCAAAACTTATTAAACGCAAAAATTACCCCTGTATACCCGGAAACATTGTCTTATTATGTGCAGTATAAAGAGACAGCCTGGAATTTTTTAAACAGGATGTGCAGCACATTTGGTGAGTGGCTGTATTTTAATGGCGATGCATTAATAATTGGCCCGCCAGATTCAAAAAAAACAGTGCCGCTTATTTTTGGCAATAATTTAAGCAGGTTTTCTTTGGCGCTGCAGTTGAAGCCGCCTTCCATGCAGGTAATGGGGTATGATTATATTAACCACAAGGTTTATACAAGCACACCAAAGGATGTGGAAAGTAAGGCAGGATTAAAAGGTTTGTCAATAGACGCATTTAACAGCAGTAAAAAAGCATACAGCAGCAGTCCGAAATTCTGGGACAATCATTTTTTAACCAGCGAAAAACAATTAGATTATTCTGTAAATATGCAGGCTGCCATGCGAAGCGCCCAGCATGTGCGTTTTAATGGAAGCAGCGAACATCCCGGTATAGCAGTTGGTGAAAAAATAAGCGTTGAAGGTAAAAACATTTATACTGAAGCCGATGAATCTTTCGGTGATTACATTATCATCTCAGTAAATCATAATACTGACGGGCAGGGCAATTACAATAATGATTTTGTAGCTATTCCCGGCTCAATAAAAGTGCCGCCTGTAAATATTATACCTGAGCCTGTAACCGAAACACAAAGCGCCATAGTAACAGATAACCACGACCCCAAAGGGCTGGGCAGGATACGGGTAAAATTTCACTGGATGAATGGCGCTGAAAAAAGCCCATGGGTGCGTGTAACAAGCCCGCATGGCGGCGGCGGCAAAGGGATGCACTTTATACCAGAGATTGGCGAAGAGGTAATTGTTGGCTTTGAAGGAGAAAGTCCGGTGAAACCATACGTAATTGGCACCGTGTATCATGGCAAGGCCAACAACACTTACAGCAATGCGGGCAATGATATAAAGGCACTCCAAACCAGGAGTGGCAACCAGGTGATTATGAACGATAAAGATGGCAGCATCACCATAAAAGACCCAAGTAACAACGTGATTGTGTTAAAAGGAGATGGCACCATTGAAATAAATGCGCCCAATAAAATTACATTGAATACAAAGGAAATAGAAATGAATGCCGAAGTTTCCATTAAAATGCAGGCAGGCGGTGGCGTGGCAACAATGGCATTGGAACAGGCTGGTTCAAAAACAACCATTACCGGCGATACGATGGTGCAGATACATTCCGATACAGAGGTAAGCATGGATGCCAACACCAAAACAAGTGTACATGGCGGCAGTGAACTGGCCATGTCATCTGATGCCAAAGCAACATTGGGTGCATTAACCACAGATATAAACGGTACTACTGCTACTACTGTAAAAGGCGGTACTGTAACTCTCAATTAACAGCAAGCAATGATGCACAATCAACATAATCCTGTAGCGGCCATTATAGAAGGTATGCAGCAATGGTGGATGCAGAAAATGCAGCCGGGTGCTTCATTGGTAAGGTGGTACCTGCACAGCAAAGAAACAGTGATGTATGAGGGCTTTTGCAAGCTGGAAGCAACTTTGCACGGAAGTGTAAACGAACTGTTTGTACTTTTTTATACACCTTTTGAAGATGAAAGCAGCTACAGCCGGGATATTATTGCTTACTGGATTGAGATTTTTAAAACCAGCGAAAAAGAAAAGCAAAAACTCGCAGCCATTGGCGTAGAGCCCGACTGGGATATGTCGGTGTATGAAAATGCGTTGAAAAATAAAGAGGACATTGACTTTGATACCCTGCTGTGGCAGATGATGGATGATGCCCGCAAATGGTCGGGACAACCGGCTTCGCCATTAGTGCTTTCCCTTTTCCCCGAAAGTATGAACAGCCATGGCGCTTTTATGATCTGGTTGAACAATATGCTGGCCAAAAAGAGGGCGCCACTTTTGCGGATACTGATATTTGACGAAAAGGAAAGCAATTATTACGGTGGTTTCTTTGAAAAAAATACTGATCAATGCCTGACCCTGACCAAAGAGTTGAATTTAGATGCCGCTATACGTAAAATAGCCACGCAGGGCAATCCAAACGACCCCGAAGTGCAGTACAGGCAATGCATGTTTAAAATGGGTGATGCTGCAGCAAAAAAAGACAGGCCCGAAGTGGAACACTGGGGCCGCAAAGCGATTGATACAGCAAAAAAATCGGGCAATAAAATGCTCCTGGCCACGGCATATATTTCTTATGCCGGTATGCTATTTGGCTTTGAAGAGCATGTGATGATAATGGATACGCTGGATGAAGGTACCCGCTTCTGCAAACGTGAAATTGACAACGGCCTCACCGAAATGCAGAACATGCTGCTGCAGTTTTACGGCTTTACCGCATCGGCCTGGCAGCTGCAGAAAAAAACAGACAAAGCAGTAGAATGGTTCATGCTGCAGGCAACAGAAGCAAAAGCCATGCAATTGTACCTGCAGAGTGTATCAGCCTACAACAAAGCTTATGTAATTGCCAAAGATAAAAAAATGAATAAGGAGGCAGAAGCAGCACTGGAAGGCAATGCTAACCTCACCCCGCATTTAAAAGAACAGGAAATACAATACTCCGAATATCCCATCATGATAAATGAATACTTAGAAGTGCAAAAACACAAAGGAAACGACAGGGATACTGAGAAAGAGCAAAAACTGGAAGAAGTAATGGAAAAAAATTTTGGTGCCGATTGGAAGGAAAAAATGGACCAGCTTAAAACTTATTTTAACAAAGAAGATGTTAAACACACACTGTTGCAGCAGCACAAAACTGCATAGCTGCTAAATGAATTTAATTAAATGTAAAAAGTAAAGTATATGTATCCGGTAAACACACACTTTAAGCCTGTTGTTGGTATAGATATACATTTTACCATCATACCACCACCGGTATTGCCATTGCCTTACCCTCATATAGGTATGATACTGGACCCCATGGATTATATTCCCTTTATCGGGTCAACAGTTTCGGTAAATGGTGTTCCAAGAGGTGTTTCCAACACATCAGGTATTTTAATTACCTGGATACATTTTCCCTGGGGCGTGGCATTTTTGCTGGCACCAATGATAGGACATGATAACCGCAATTTTTTTGGCAGCACTACAGTAACAGCGGATGGTGATAAACTGGCCGGCTCCAATTATATGACGATGAGCTGTAACGACATCGGCATTCCCTTATCACTCAACTGGGGTAAAAAATGGTACAAGCCCATCCCCTCCTTATATGCCCCAACATCTTACATTGTACCACTCCAGTTAGGTGCTCCGGTATTGCTGGGTACTCCATTGGTGCCACCCAGCCTGGGCCAGTTTTTAAAAGGCCTTGCCATGAGCCTTGCAATGAGCGGACTCTTTAAGCTCGCCGGAAAGATTGGAAAAAAAATAGCCAAAAAATCCCTCACAAAATTCAACAACAACGTACTTAAAAAAATCCCGGGTTCGCAAAAGTTATCTGCTTTTCTTTGTAAGCATGGTTTTGAACCCGTAGACCTTGTTACCGGCAGGGTTACTTACGAAACAACGGATTTTGAACTGCCCGGCCCCATTCCGCTCCAATGGAAAAAAGTATGGGACAGCGACAGTAACTACACTGGTGCCCTTGGCCATGGATATGCTATGAGTTATGACAGGTACATTATGGCTTTTCCGGAAGACAATGCCCTTGTAGTAACATTGGAAGATGGAAGATCGGCTTCTTTCCCTGTGCTTCAGCCAGGAGAAAGTGAATATCATCCCCATGAATCACTAACACTAAGCCGTAAAGAAAATGGGTACTATTTAATGGAGGACCACAATCAATCATTGTACTATCATTTTGAGTTTGAGTTGAGGAATGGCGAAATTACAAAACTTACAAGGATAGAAGATTACAGCGGTCAGCAGGTAAAACTGCATTACAATGGCCGCCATTTAAGCGCCATTACTGACAGTGCCGGCCGCAGGCTTCAGTTTACACTCAACCGCAAAGGCTGTATCATCAAAGTAACTGTGCAGCACAAAGATGTTAGTGAGGTACTGATGCAGTATGGGTATAATGACAATGATGAACTGGTTGCTATTACTGACGCATTAGGACAAACCACACATATTGAATACGATGATCAGCACCGCATGGTTAAAAAAACTGACCGGCAGGGCCAAAGTTTTTACTGGGAATACGACCAGGAAGGCCGATGTGTTCATACATGGGGTGATGGGGGCATACTGGAAGGCTGGATTGAATACAATAAAGGATTTAACAAAGTAACCAATAGCCTTGGTGAGCATACCCTTTACTATTTTGATGAAAATAATCTCTGTGTACAGGAAACGGACCACTATGGTAACAGCCGGTTTACAACCTATACAGAAGATGGTAAAGTTTACCGGGAAATTGATGAAACCGGAAACATAAACGGTTATGTATATGATGGCAATGCGCTTTTAACAGAAAAAGTATTACCCGATGGCAATACAATCAAATTTAATTATAACGACCATCATCAGCCGCTTATTATTGCCAATCCCGATGGAAGCAGCCAGGTATTTGGCTATGATACAAAGCACCGTCTTGTAACCATCAATTACCCCAATGGCAGTTTCACGAAATATAAATATAATGAAGCAGGGCTGATTAGGGAAGTAACCACCCGTGAGCAAACCTCATTGCTGGAATACGACAATGATGGCAATTTTACCAGGCTTTTGTTGCCGGCTGATGCGGTAGCCACCTGGGAATTTGATGCGCTGGGCAGGTGTATAAAAAGTACCAACCCGGAGGGGCAACAGCGAACATTGCAATATGATGCACTCAACCGGGTGAAACAACTGCAGTTACCTGACGGGAATACTGTTGAACTGGAATACAATGCTTACGAAGAAGTGACTGCTGCAAAAGACAAGCACAGCCAGGTGCAGTTTGAATACACACCCATGGGCAGTTTAAAAAAGCGGAAGCAGAATAATACCGAACTGGTCTTCAACTACGATACTGAGGAAAGGCTGCAGAGTATAATTAATGAAGCAAATAAGCATTATATTTTCGGGTACAATAAGCGTGGTGAAATAACCAAAGAGATTGGTTTTGAAGGGTTGGAAAGGATGTACAAAAGGGATGGCGCCGGGCGTATTACAAGAACACTGAGGCCAGGCAACAGATTTACAGATTACGAATACAACAGCAATGGTAAAATCACCAGGACACAGCATCATGATAGCAGTTGGGAAACTTACAATTACGATAAGAATGGGCGGCTGATTGAAGCGGTGAATGAAGATGCAGTGGTTACTTTTAAGCGCAATAAACTGGGACTGGTTGAAGAAGAAAGCCAGAATGGTTATACTGTATCTTCTGTGTATGATGATATGGGTTACCGCACAGGCATCAAAAGCAGCCTGGGTGCTGCTGTTTCTATGCAGCGGAATAAAAGCGGCGATGTGATGGATATGCAGGCGAAGGTGGATGAACTGCTGTGGGGTGCACAATACAAATACAACAAAGCCGGGCAGGAAGTGGAAAGGCTGCTGCCAGGTGGCTTGCAGGCCGAATGGAAATACGACCAGGCCGGGCGGCCAATGGAGCACAAGGTTACCCGGGATGCAGTGGTGCAACGCTGGAAAAAATACAGTTGGGATGCCAATGACCGGCTGACCACTATTTTTGATGCACTGGCGCAGGGCAATACAAAATTCAACCACGATGCTTTTGGCAACCTGGTATGGGCGCAATATGCCGATAACAAAGTAGTGCACCGTGCAGCAGATGATACCGGCAATATTTACGAAACAAAAGAACGCTCCGACCGTAAATACAATGCCGCCGGGGCATTGCTCGAAAGCAGTACGCACATTTTTAAGTATGATGAAGAAGGAAATTTAATCAGCAAGACAGAGAAGGCCAGCCACAAAAAATGGCAGTACCAATGGTATGCTTCAGGTATGCTGAAAGCACTGATGCGGCCCGATGGCAAAGAAATGCAGTTTAAATACGATGCACTGGGCCGTCGCACAGAAAAAGCGTTTAATGGCGAAGTGACAAGATTTGTGTGGGATGGTAATGTGCCTCTGCATGAGTGGACATACAAGGAAGCGGAGCGGCCTGCAGCGGTAGTAAACGAATGGGGCGAAATAAGTTATGATAAGGCGGAGCCATCAGAAAACATTACAACCTGGGTGTATGATGCAGACAGTTTTGTGCCTACTGCCAAAATCAGCGAAGGCAATACTTACACCATTGTAAGTGATTACCTTGGCACCCCGCAGGAAATGTATGATGCCGAAGGGAAAAAAGTATGGGAAGGTGTGCTGGATATTTATGGAAGAATGATACCTTTAACCGGCAGTAAAACGGATGTGCCGTTCAGGTACCAGGGGCAGTATGAGGATGTGGAGACGGGATTGTATTATAACAGGTTCAGGTATTATGATTGTGAGCAAGGGAGTTATATAAGTCAGGACCCGATAGGGCTGGAAGGAAATAACCCGACATTGTACGGGTATGTAAACGATACCAATAATTGGATAGATCCGTTAGGATTGGACTGCAGGAAAAAAATTGTACTGGGCGAAGGAATGGGCAGGGTAAAGGAAGCTGCAAAAACACATGGGGCAAAATGGTACCAGGCTTGGTCAAAAAATTTCCCGGCTGGCAGAAGAATGACCCCAGAAGAATTTAATGCGGCACTCAAAAGAAATGAAAGATGGCTGAGAGAAAAGATAAAAAAAGGATATGAAATAATAGACATAGGGATTGACCCGTCAAGATCCAACAGGAGTCCTTTCTATGAGCTAGAACAAAAAATTTTGAAAGAACTTAACTATCCTGTAAATCGAATATGAGAAATAAAACAGCTGCTTTTCAGGACGTTCTGCTAAAACATGACGTCCAGATACTTTCGTATTTTAGTAATCATGGTTTTTCTTTAACAAGGAAAGAAATTGACACCTATACATTTGAGTATGTTTTCCGCAATGGTGATCTCTATGTGAAATTTAAGGGAAGCACTCATCCCTATGATTACCCTTCATATTTAAATATAATTATAGGAAAGGGCAAAGATACCTTTCCTGATTGTGACAAAAACAGTGTTGCTCTCTGGAAAATAATCAGGCATAATACAGGCAAACAAGGCGCTTCCGAGTATGATTTTGATTTAATCTATCAGAAAGATTTTTTCAAAAAAATTAAAAAAGATATGGATGAAAACATTGTATCTTTTTTAAGTAAAAAAAACACTGAAATACTATTCCTTTCAAAAGCTGTAAATTTGTAAATACTTTTACACTTGGATACTCATTATGCATCGCTGCTACTCTCCCGGTTCAAAAACCAGATTTTCCCTCACTTCTGTTCGGTAGGGTCGCCTCATTTGCATGATACCCCAGGTTAGCATAAGTGCACTATCTGTAACTGTTTATACTGTGGCTGCATACTAAACAGCCTGGCTTATCGCTGCTTGAATCATAACAAGCCCAGCTACTTTACAGTTTGCACACCCATCCAGCCAAGTTATTGTCAGCAGTGGATGGGGACTTCACTAAATGAATAATGAAATAAGTTATGGGGCCATTTTGTTAACGGCATCTGTAAAAGGTTTGGCAAAAAGTGCGGTGAGTTTGATGCGTTCTTTATTTGCTGCAGGGTCAACAAAAGAAAACCAGCGGTTATCAGGCGTTTTTACAATGCTTTCAAAATAGTAGAATTTGTGCGCCTCCCCATTGTATACAAAAGATAATTTTTTGCCAACCATGTTACCCCCTGTAATATTATCAGAAAGATTGGTGGAACTGATAGTAAACTGCTGAAGCTCTTTCAGCGGGAAAGACAGGTGCTTTTCACAACGTTTCTCATCAAATACAAAATAGTGCAACCGCTCTCCTGTAAGTGCAAGGTAATAAGCATCATAATTATCCACCTGCCGGTAGCCGGATCCCATCGATTTATTAATCACCTTGATGGCAGCCTGGTAAGCCACATCGGTAAAATCTCTCTTTTCCATACAGGAGGTGATGCCCGTAAGAGTTTCATTTGAAATACTGTCCCAAACCGGCTTGAACAGGTTGGAATCTTTTAAAGCCGCCTCTTGTTCCTTTGCTACATTGTTCCCGGTTTTTGCAAGATAGTCTGCCGTTTGCTGTTCTGTTGCCCTTGCAGTGTACTTCTTTATCATCCGGGGTATAAAATAATACATGGCTGCCGATACAGCAATGGCTATAAAAAGGATGGTATATACATTCACTTTTTTAATAGGTTTAGTTTTAACCAATATTTATGCCGGAGGGGAAATTATCTCTTCAAAGTTAAGGTATTTTGTGCCGATTGTATGTTCATTTAAACCCAAATAAAAAAAAAAGGAAAAGTAATACAAATTCATTTTATTACATTAATGAAATATACAGATTTACAATAGTTGTGTTCTGCAAACTCTGGCTTGCAAAATTCATTCTGGCAGTAAACCCAATTTGGCGTTCGCAAGAATGAATGAAGATGACTGTCAGCTATGGCAATTGTATTTTTTCAGGTTTGGCTGCAGCCCTGCAGATCTTTATCCCAATTCAAGCTGGTTTTTAATCAACTGATAATACTTTCCTTTATTTTTTATTAATGCTTCATGCGTACCCGCTTCAACTATTTCACCTTTTTCCAGTACAATGATTTGAGCCGCACTTTTTACCGTGCTTAACCGATGGGCTATTACCAGCACTGTTTTGCCAACAAAAAACTGTTCCAGGTTATTCATTATTGCAAGTTCATTATTCGAATCAAGCGAATTGGTTGCCTCATCCAAAAAAATAACTTTCGGATTTTTATACACTGCCCTCGCTATAAATAAACGTTGTTTTTGTCCCCCGCTTAAATTAAGGCCGCTGTTCCCAAGCGTTGTGTTGTGTGTCAATGGCAAAGATTGTACAAATTCATCAAGGCAGGCAATTGCAAGGGAATGATAAACCCTTTCGATGTCTATATCCTTTTCTTTCAGTGCTATATTATGGGCAATAGATGCATTATAAATATAGGCATCCTGCATTACTACTCCGCATTGGTCTCTGAAGCTGTCTTTATTAATTTTTGTCAGGCTGATATCATCAACCAATATATCGCCCTGTTGCCCTTGGTAAAACGCAAGTAACAATTTCATCAAGGTTGTTTTGCCACTGCCGCTTGAGCCCACTATTGCCGTTACTTTCCCTAAGGGAATATGCAGATTGATGCCACGCAGTACATAATCGTTATGCAGGCCCTGGTACTTAAACCAAAAATTATCAATAGTAAAACCCTTTCTGAATGGCTCGGGAAAAATTTTATCACCATCGGCATTTTCATTTGCTTTCAACTGCACTTCATACAATCTTTCAAAAGATATCCTGGCATCCTGCAAATCCTGAAAAAAAAACATAATATCCTGAACAGGTATTGCAAGCTGGCCAATGATGTATCCGATGCTAAGCATAACACCAAATGTGATGTTGCCATTAACTACCCAGTATGAACACAGAAAAGTTACAAAAAGATGCTTGAGCTGATTTACTGTATTTATCCCGTTTTGCTGAAAGCCAGCCAGCTTAAGGCTGCTTAATCTGAAACCGAATAATTTATGCTGCAGTGCTTTCCATTTTTCTACCCGCTCTTGCTGGGCATTATTCAATTTAATCTCCGTCATACCCCCTATCAGGTCGTTCAGGTAATACCGTTCTTCAATTGCCAGGCTAAATCTTCGGTAATCCAGTTCTTTCCGCTTCTTCATAAACATAAAAAACCACAAAACCGAGAGTACTGTAAAAACAATAAAGCTGATAACAATATATTTATCAAACCAGAATAACTGTAATATATACACCAGCAGCAGCGAAGCTGAGAAAAAAAATGAGACCAGTTTGGCAGATAAGAAAGTCTCAATTCTTGAATGATCTGCTATCCGCTGATAAATATCCGCATGATTTTTTGTATCGAAAAAAGAGACAGGAAGTTTAAGCAATTTTACCAGAAAATCCGAAATGATGTTAATGCTCAGCCGGGTACTTAATTTTGCCTGGATAAGGCTTTTAACATAACTGGTTAATGTGATACCTGCAAACAGTACAAACTGAAAAAGCAGCATTTTCCAGATGATGTTTATGTCTTTTTTGCCAATTCCCTTATCCGTCATGTATTCAATCGTTTTGGGGATAAGGAGAGAAAGCAGGCTGGAGATTAAAATAATCAGGATAAGCGTTAACACAGACTTTTGGTGAGGATGTAAATAGGTACGGAACTGAGCAGCCACACTTTTCTTACCAACTTCATCCGCAGCTATTGCACTGGTTTTGTCTCCGGCAGGTTCCATAAATACCGCTATTCCTTTTTCCTTAATGCCAATCCATTCGTCAGTAAATTCCTGTTGGGGTAAAATAATCATCCCATGAGCAGGGTCGGCAATTGTGTATTTACCATCTTTTATCTTAAAAAGAACAACATAGTGGGTATTGCGCCAATGTAAAATACAGGGTAAAGGATTGTTGGCAGAAAGGTAATTGATAGTGGTTTTGAATACGGCAGCCTTCATCCCGGTTTGTTCGGCAGCATGAACAATATCTGCAGTACTGGTACCCTGCCGGGAAGTATTACAACGCTCCCTCAGAGTATTCATATTTGTTTTAATACCGTGATAAGCTGCAATCATACTCAGGCAGGCAGGGGCACAATCCATTGTGTCCAGTTGCTTTTGAAACGGGTATTGATTGAATTTTAACATTGAAAAGCTCCAAAGTAAACAAAACAAATATCGAGTTCACTGTTACCCAGTGTAGAGCCATCGTGAAAGCAATTATCCGTAGCGGCAATATAGTATTGGTAGGGTTGTTGCCGTACCCGTATAACCGGGTACCCGGGAAAATGTTTAAAAAACAGCCTGGGTATATTACCGATGTTAATGCCGGTTTTTTTTACATCTATTTTCTTTTTCAGCATGTTAAGTGCCTGTATCATAGAAAGATTTACAAAAAGGAACGACCGGGCTTCTTTTCCCAGGTTAATGGAAATTCGGTTGCCGAACTTATGTGCAGTATGAATGGTCATTTTTGTTGTACCGTCGTTATGCATACCCATGTACCTTACGTCTTGTGGTTGATGCCCCGCCGGCAGTTTTGTTGTATCGCAGCCAACCATTTCTATATTGGGAAAATTGATACCCAGGCAGTGGAAATTATACGGTTTATTACCGGAAATGGGCAATAGAAATGAGGTGAGCGCTTCATTCAGTTTTTGTGTCTGCTGCTCATTTTGCTTTAACTTTCCCATTACCTCATCCCTGCTTTTTGAATCCGCCAGCCCGAGCTTCCGGAAAATATCCTTTACCTTTTCGGGTATGTCTCCCAAATATACCGTTTTGTAATCATTCCGTTGCTGGCCTGCCTGCAGGTAATTTTTTTCAACCGGGCTAAGGCTGCGCCAATCCCTCTTTGGTACGTATGCAAACTCTTCGTATTGAGGGCGGTAAATGTAACCCCGGTATGTGACCATTTCAGCAGGCTGTTCCGTATGAAATACAGTGCCTGAATTGATGCTGACAGCATCATATCCCTCCGGCAATTGATTATGTATTAAAATACCTTTTTTTAGTTTCATAACATTATCTCTCCAAAGTATTAATAATTGCCGGGTTTTTAAAACCGGAAAGCCCCGAAATATACGAGAACGATATCCAGCTCTTTCATTCCCAGTGTGGAACCATCGTGAAAACAGTTGTCAGTAGGAGCAATGTAGTATTGATAAGGTTTCTGTGCTATCCTGATAACCGGGTAATCCGGAAAACAGGCAAAAAAATATTTTGAAATATTAATGACGTCAATCTTATGTTTCTTTACATCAATTTTTTGCTTCAGCATATTGTAGGCCTGGGACATCGTAAGATTAACGAATAAAAAATACCTGGTTTCCTTCCCCAAATTAATAGTGAGGCGGTTGCCCGATTTATGTATGCTACGGAAGGGTATATAATAAGTGCCATCATTATGAATACCCATGTATTTCTTATCCTCCTCCCGGTGATCTTTTGGCATGACTGTGGTATCGCAGGCCACGGCATCCAGGTTGGGTAAATTGGTACCCAAATAGTGAATCCGGTGGGGTTTACCGTTTGCCTTGGATCTTAAAAAACTTTCCATAATTTCATTTAGTTCCGCAGTAGCTTCAGGTGAATTCCTGAATTTTTCAAAAACCTCTGCCCGGTTGGCAGACTGCGCCACTTCCAGTTTTTCAAAAAAAGTTTTCAGCTCAACCGGAGTATCTCCGGTGTATACTGTATTTGTATCGGTTCTTCTTGCAGTTGGCTTTAAAACACCTATTTCACTCTTAGTAAGGCTTCTCCAGTTTCTTTTGGGTATAAAAGCATCTTCCTCAAAGGATGGAACGAATGAATGGCTGCCGTATTCTATCTTATCTCTCCTGAGTTCATTTTGGGGAAACACCCCTGCATTGATGGAGATATTACTGTATGCTTCGTCTGATTCATCGAGGAGCATAATTCCTTTTTTTATTTCCATACCATTAAATTTTTAATAGGGCATATCAAATATGCCTGTATAAACAGTTGTTACATCAATTTCGCTGTTTCCCAATGTTGTTGCGTCATGAAAAAAATTATCTGTTGGCGCTATGTAATACTGATAAGGCTTTATGCCTGCTTTTACAACAGGGTAGTCGGGGCAATACTTAAAAAATAACTCAGCAATATGATCAGCATCTATTTTTGTGTATGACAAGCCTGATCTTTTTTTTATCATATTAACAGCCTGTATCATGGTAAGGTTAACAAATGCCAGGTATCTTGTTTCACTACCCATATTGATTGAAATGCGGTTGCCCGAATTAGCAGCCGTGTAGGGAGTAAAACTCCTGCTTTGGTCAATATGAAGACCAATATAAATGAATCTGTCATCAATAAAATGACAGGTAATGGTTTCCCGGTTGGGCATTGCCCGTGTAATACGGTGAAACTTGTAAGAACCGGTTGAGGAAAAAGGGCGCAGAAAAACATCCAGTTTCCTGCTCAGCGTTTTTACCTCCCTTTCTTTTTTCTTTATTTCGGGAATTACCTGATCAATTTCCTTACAATTATGTAAACCCAGCGACATTAGAGACTTCCTTAACGGGGCAGGCACTTCGCCAATATAAATGCTCCTTCTGAAATCGGAAAACTGTCCGGGGGCAATCAATACTTTCTTTTCGGCGTTTTCAAGGTGGCGCCATTTCTTCTTTGGAACAACTGATCCCGGATGGTAATATAAGCCTGATGCCGTACCAGGCTTTATCGTTCCGTTGTTAATATACAATTGCTCTGCAATGTCCACCAATTCACTGTGCAGTGTAATTCCTCGCTTTAAGTGCATATAAGATCGGGTTGTTTAAACGAGTTCAATTTTTGTTGTAAATCGCTTTCGATACTTACTGCGGGAGGTTGTTGCAACTCCCGGATTATTTCTTCGTAAGATACTTTTTCCAGCTCCAGTTTACCTGACGTTTCTGCAGGGAGCCCGTTGATGAAGTCGTTTTGAATAAAACTCACCAGCCTGATAATGTCTTTGCAATAAATAGTCGGGTTATCAAAACCGTTTTTGTAGGCATAACGGTTTCCTAGAAAACCGCCGCCACAGAAATCATATACGGGGCAGTTTAAACATTGTTCTGCAACCATTTCATGGGCATGATAATAAACATGAAAAAGTTTGCCGTCAAAAACATCTTTAAAATCATGTGTGTGTACATTACTGTCGTTCCTGGTAATGCCTTCATAACAAGCCCTTAAAGAGTCGGCTACTTCTATGCTTCCGTTTGTTTCTATTATGGCCACGCCATTATTATTCAGCCCAAATGCCTGGTTACCAATGTCTTCCTCACCCAATAATATTTGAAAGAGGTTTTCAAATAGTTTTACAGAAGGCCGTTCCTTGTCCTGCTTCCAGATATTAAAAAGCTCTATCAGCCAGTCGGCAAAAGGGGTATAATCATCTTTTCCAAATCTTTTTTTATCAAAAGCGTCAGGTAGCCTGTCGTAGTGACCATCCGGGAAAAGCAGGTTTAAACTTTCAATTCCAAGCGATTTCATTTCCTGATAGTACTCTTGAGCAGGAATATCAATATTCATCACACTTAATATGCCCAGCAGGCCATTACCAATTCCCAGCCTTACCGCATCCGCCACTTCCCGGTAAGAGCCCTTACCATTGTGAAACTTGCGGTAGGCATCATGAAACCTTTCGGGGCCATCGATACTAACGCCCACTTTCACCCCGTTGGCCAGCAACCAATCGTACCAGTTCTTATCAAGGTTAACGCCATTTGTTTGAACAATAAAACTGATATCAAGTTCCGGCGCCTTTTCCCTGAATATTTTTAAGCAGCTTTCAAAATACTCCCTGCCAAGCAAAAGTGGCTCCCCGCCATGAAAAACAATCTGGATATACCTGATATCAGCGGCTTTGCTGTAAGACTCCAGGCGTTCTGCCAAAGCCGTTACTGTTTCCAGCGACATAAATTTAGGCTGGTTCAGATAGGTTTGGTCTCCCAAATTATACATATAGCAGTAGGAGCAATTAAGATTACAGCGACTGGCAATCTTAAGTACAAAACAAGTTACTCTTTTCATCATTTGAGGTATTGATGTATGTAGTAAAACAATTTTTTTTAGCAGCTAAAAAATCTTAAACAGCCAATTTCCAATAGTACACCACAGCGGGCTTATTTAACGGAAATTGGCTGTAATAAGCCTGATCAGATCGCTGCTCTCAGGAATGTGTCGTGCTTGTCGTAACCTGATGCCTTACCAAGTCTGGCTACAGCAACAACCGGACAATCAGCGCTAGCTCCACCAAAAACAGCTTTGTAGAGGTCTAACTGCACATTCTCAGAAGACTGAACTGCATCTTTAAGGATGCTTTTTTGTTCAGCATTTGAAGCGACTTTCACTTTCTTCTTCATAAAAAACTTGTTTAATTAAAAAAAATCAGCCATCAGTGAGGACATGACTGTCGCCCTTTCATTCTATGTAGTAGTTAAATGAAAACAAATTCCCATCATCCTTTCTCCAAAGCTGCGCTCATGTTTTTTTTCGAAGCCCGGTCTAATTAATCCTTCCTTTCACATTTTCAAATTCAGCATCACGGTCTCTTTTTGACTTAACGGTTGATTTCCCGAAATTATAACTCAGTGCCAGTGCCACACTTCTCAGGTCGTAATAAAAATTTTGCACAATTCTGAGATCATTGGCACTTACCTTATATGCATCCCTGTTGCTCCTGAACAAATCTGCTGCAGATAGTGTAATATTTAGTGGGCCAGCCCGCTTCCGCAATCTTACTTCTGTTTCAAGCCTGTTTCCCACCCTGGTGTTAACGATGGTAAATGGGAATGTGTTGGTGGCTATTACAGTACAGCTTAGTCCTGCCTTTCTGGAAAGAGTAAATGATTGGTTGGCAGATAAGCTGAAAAGGGCTGATTTGTTATCAATAGAAACCCCGGCATAACCACCTTTTGAAATTACGTACCCCGCTAAAGCAGTTGCAGTAATCTGCCACCAGGATACAGGCCTGGCATAATAAATAGCAGTGGCTGAGTACCCATATTTATTCCCGTAGTTTGTTTTTTTATTAACAAGAATATTGGATGAATCGTTGTAGGGAAGCGAATAAAATTCGTTTAATGTTTGGCTGGCGGCAAGCTGAAAGGTACAATTGCCTTTTTTAGTATCGAAGGAATGACTTAATTCTTCCCTGTAATACCTGGAAGGTTGCAGAAAAGGGTTTCCTTCAAAATAGGCCCGGTCAATTGTATAGGTTCTGAACGGATTTACATCCCAATAACTTGGCCTTGTTATTCTGCTCGAAATGGCGAGTACATAAGATTTTTCGGGTGTGGCACTGTATTTAAAAAACCCGGTTGGAAATACATTGGTATAATTCCTGTCTACCACCCTTGCTCCTTCAAGGTATCCCTTCGCAACCGTATTTTCAAGTCTTACCCCCAGCTGGTATGCCCATTTGTCATTTATTGTACGGTTTATTACAAAATAGCCTGAAAATATTTTTTCGTCGTACCTGAATAATGTACTTCTGCTATTATCCTTAACCCAGGTATTACTGCCGTTATTGTTTTCAAAAAGAAGGCTGTTATCAATTTCCGAAAAAGAAACTTTGGCCCCGAAATCAAGTGACAATTTCCCGTTCACGGGCCATTGAAAGTCTGTTTTTAGCGATTGGCTGCTGACCTCCTGCGGCGCGGAGCTTCTGAAGTAATCCCGTATATACAGCACTTTATCCGTCAATACATTCAGCATATCTGTTCTGCTGAGTGAATTATTGGTTGATGTATATTTCAGTGCATCAAAATCAATACTCATTATTTTCCCTGCAGAGTCCAGCTTGCCTTCATAATTTAAATTGAGAGAAAAAGTGCGTGCATTCAGCCTGTCAGCATTTTCAGAAAAGCTAAGGGAATCAGTGATACCCTGGTAATCTTCGCTGTTTCGTGAAAACCTGTCCTTGTTGTCCTGGTTATTCGCATAATCCAGAATCAATCCAACCACATGATTTCTGTTTAACTGGTAGTCAATTCCGGCATTACCCCCGTAAGAGAATGCCTCTGTAAGACTTGAAGAGCTGATATACCTGTTACCCAGGCCCGCACTTGCCGGTGTTGGGAAAGATATATTCTGGGTTGACTCAGGCTTTCGTCTTCTGTTTGTAAGGTACAAGCTCGAATATAAATTTACTTTATCCTTATGGCCATTCAGGTAAATACTTCCAGCTTGCGAATTTACGGCCGTTTGCCTGGCACTTAAAGAAGTGCTTCCCTCAACACCATCTTCTTTTTTCTTTTTTGTTATAATATTGAGTATGCCGGCGCCCCCTTCAGCATCGTATCTGCTTGAAGGTGTAGTAATAACTTCGATGGCCACCAGGTTATCTGCAGGAATGGCGCTTAAATAAGATTTCAGTTCATTACCAGACAGCACTTTCCGTTTGTTGTTGATATATACAATAGCACCAGTGGTTCCCCTGATTTGAATATTTCCATCTGAAGAAGTACTTACAAGGGGTGTTTTTTCTATCACATCCCAAACATTATTTCCAAAAACCAAATCGGTACCTGCTACATTAAAACGCAGCCTGTCTATTTGCATCTGGATAATTTTCTTTTTTGAACGCACCTCCACTGCTGTCAGTAATTTACTGCTAATAAAGTGCATGTCAATTAACGTATCGCCGTTTATCGCAGCCAATGTGGCCGTATCACTAAAAGAAACATACCTGAACAAAAACTTGTACTTTCCTTTTTTAAGGTTTTTAAACTGGTAATTTCCTGCACTGTCTGTAAATGTGTTGCTAAAGGCAGAGTCTCCCTTAAAAACACTCACCACTACATATTGTAATGGTTTTTTTCTTTCGTCTGATACCGTACCTTTAACAGCTATCTGTGCTGAAGCAATATTATAAAGAAAAAGAAAGGATATAGTTTGCAAAGTAACCCACAGATTTTTCCATGGTATATGGCAGTATAAATTTACTCTGCAATCTGGTAGCGAAATCATGTGTTACGATGTTTTGTTAAATTTTAAATGTTTGTCCGGGTAGTTAATCCAGGAGAATCAATTTTATTATCCGCTTTTTCTATACCTAATTACTGCCTGTGCAGTTAAAATACAGTGCATTTAAGCTGGTCGTCAAAAATTCGTCCGCAGTTCAGGTTTTGCTTTCCGCCGGTTAAATTCAGCAATACTCCCATGCCTGCATCATTATATTTTCTGGCTTTTATTTCCAGGTACTTTTTAACAGCAGTGTAATCGAACTGCTTCCCCAATTATATCTCATTCTTTCAGTTTATTTACAAACATAGTACAGAATGCAGATTAAAGATAAGCGTTTAGAATTAAATTAATGACACTGCTTAAGGTAATTTTTAAAAAATTATTCTCCCTTAATACTACATCCAGTAGATTGGGAACAGGCAAAAATGTATAATGATAGGGCTGAAATAGGTACACATTTATTCAATTTCCGATTTGCCGGAATTTCCAGGCTTTGCTTACATTTTTATCCTTAATACAAAACCGCTCTGTACTTTAGGCAATACGGATATAAAGCGTCAAATTCTGTACCAGATATTTTGCCAATTTTTTTTTGAGTAGAATTAATTAAAACAGGGTTATCATTTTGCCTTTCGTTGTTGTTTATTAATTGGAGCAAAATATAGTCTGTATTAAAAATAACAACGCAATAAATCAATAATTTCAGGCGCTTAATTTCAGGCAAGCTAAGTCAATATTAAATAGATTCTAAGGGCTCATACGTATAAAAAAGGGCAAATTGCTGATAACAACAATCTACCCTTTGTGTAGCCTCGTCAGGGCTATTATACTTCTTGATTCTCAACTATTTATACAAATTCCGTAAAACAATTCGCAAGCATTGTTAATTTTATCTGATTAGTAACCAATATATTAGGTTTTTATACTCTCGCAATTTACTGTGTTGCAAAAAGTAGATTTACCATATGCTAATAGATTAAAAATTCTAAATCTCAGGCAAAGCAGTTTTTAGTGCAGCAATAATATTATTTTTCGCGGTTGATTTCAAAAGCCTAATTATAATATTCACATATTCTTTGCTAGCCAGTCCAAATATTGGCGAAATACGCTCCGACAATTTCTTCCTATTATAAATCAATAATGCCTTTTGTAAGCTGTTCTCATGGATTGCAGTTTCAAATAAACTTTTACTATTGGCATAAATTGCTGTTACGTCTATTCCTTGTAATAAACTGCCCAATCCATTTTCTAATCCTTGTAGAGAATCGTTCTCTTTTATATACGTTCCAAGTCGAAATTGAATTTCTCTTTGTGCATGATTTGCAACTTGTGTTTCTAATTCACCCCTTAATTCACCAATTATAAAATTTGTTACTTCTTCAACCTTCCCATCAGGGTCAAGATGTTGGTTTTGTGCAACTATCCTTAAGAGTGGTTCAATACACAAAAGGTTTTCAACCTCAGCAGCTTCAATTGAAAAAACCCGTTGACCACTAAGTGCGGTTAATTCCTGATGTGTTCTATAATCCCTATCTATAATCCCTATTGCTGTTATATGATTAATTGTTGGTGTATCATTGATTGCTTTTGTTGATTCAATTACCTTTCCGCAACCCCCTCGAGGTATTACATGATATGAAGGATAAGCAGCTTGATACAACAAATAATCATAACTACCCTTATCACCTTCACAAAATAAAATGTTTTTTCTATTGCCAATAATTTCAATAACAAGGTTTTCTGGCAATTCATCAACTTCTGGTACTTCTACCCACTCCCAGGCATTTACTCCATTAAAGTTTTTAACCCAGATTTTTTTTGAGTCTTTTCTCGATGCGGCAAAATCCAAGTCGTGTGTAATAAATATTAGTAGTTTATTCGGGCATAATTCTTCAATTTTATTCCATAACCTATGCATTAAAGATTTATGCAGATGTATTTCCGGTTCATCTATAATTACGATTGAGTTTTCAGGTGCACATAAGCATTGCCCAATAAGATAAAGCGCAACTCTTTCCCCATCACTCATTTCCTTTGCGTGGTATTCAGGAGTTCCCGTTTTTGTTGCTATGACTTTACCATCTACAAAGGAAAGGGCATTTTGAGGCATTATATCAGGCCAAATTTCTATAATTGTATCAATTACTGAATTTGGTACAGGCGAGTAATTTCCTATTACTTGCATTTCTTTAACATATTTTTCATTTCGTTGATTAGTTCTCGC
>JANMDL010000055.1:0-3876 GCA_031376295.1 Chitinophagales bacterium | reverse complement strand
CTTACATCTTTATATGCGACACTGCTTTTCAGCAATGTCGCCTGCAAGGGATGTTTGCGTATTCCACACTCAAACAAACTACATCGCTGTATTAAGATTGCTGTGATACTTTAATGACATTCTGTTAACTGTTTGGTGAGGTTGTGTTAATACACCTGTTGCACCTTTGCTGCGTAAACATTAATATTATGAAAAGAATCAAACAAACAGTACTGCTGCTGTTGCTTTCAGCAGGGTTATTAACGGTGCAATCTTTCAGTGTTGACCGTACAGAAAAAGACAAACGCAAACCCGCATCGCAGGTGAGCTACACAGGTGAAACCGGGCAGTTTTTCCTTTTTGCAGTAAAACTGGATGCAGAAGTTGCGGTTGCGGGTAAACCTGTAAAAATCACCATCAGTGCCAATAACCAGGGTGATATTTATGATGAAACCTACACTGCCACCAAAACAGAAATGGTTTTCAAAATCAATAAAACTGATATTGAAAAAATCAGTTTCCTTATTTCCATCAATGGCAAAAGGGATTATTTTGATTTTGATGTAAAGCGCACTTATATGGAGCAGGTGGCGGTGGTGGCTGCAAAGTAAAACATTTTTATTTCACCGAGGCCGGGACGATTGTGCAGCAGCTTGTTGCACAATTGTTCCGGCTTGATTATATTGGGCATGGTGGGATTGGTAAGGATGTACACTATGCCGGATTTGGGTTCCCTAAATCAAATTCAGCTACTAATTGTAAGGGAAATCTGTAAGCATTTTAATGGTTGTTTAATTTTTCGTTAATGCTGGAATATTTTTTGCAGATTTCTTAATTTAGCTTTCTGGGTTACCTGTATTTTTACATGGTGCATCCGCTAACGGGGAAGGGTTACAAAATTACTTCTCATCATCAGTGCAAAGGCAGCCTCCTGCCTGGCGGCATTGGCCACGTATTGTTTAGCGGTTTCAATAATATCAATCAGATCCTGGTCAACTGTTGCACCCAATTCCTCCTTCACTATTTTTTTTTGTTCATTGGTAAGATTAGCCAGCTCAATTTTAGCTAATATGATATTCTTTCGTACTTCTTCCAAATGCTTGCGCCGCTTATCATTCAGTTTATCCCTGTCAATACCAAAATATTTGATTGACAGCTCTCCCTTATCAGTCTTGTGGTACGGAATTTCTTTCCTGAAGCCGATATGCTTTTCCGGGTCTTCCCTGGCCGGGTCAATCAGCAAAGTAATACTCAATGGTTCCAGCTTATCCTTATGCGATTTAGCCCGCTTAGCCTCATCGGTGAGGGGAAAAAAATTTTTCTTGAAACTTTGGTTGCAAATCTGGCAGGAATAAAAAAGGTTGTCCCATTCATAAGCCATCCAGTAATAACCGGGCCTCTGCAGTGCATTGTTGGTACTGCTCCTGGTAAAAGCCCCCTTGGGCCTGAAATGCTCTACGTCCCCATGCGCCACATCATCAAAATCTTTGTTTTCGCAAAAGCAGCATTTATTATGTTGCTCTTGTTTCAATTGTTCTTTTACTTCCTTTGGGCCGTAAACATCACCATCAAATTCAAACTTATAAGGATTGGTGGTTTTATGGTATGCCTTACTGTAAGCAGCCGGATTTTGATCAAATGCATCGCACATGGCTTTGATGGCAGCTTTGCCTTTTTCTGACAGTATTGCCGGTACATTGGCTGATTTGTTAATTTGTATCATTCTGCTTTCAGGTTTAACAGTGCTGCCACTTTATCAACTGCCGAATAGGCCTGCCGCTCTATTTTGGTATCGTACTCTGGCAAATCACCCAGATTTTTTTCTATTTTGCGCAACTTCACGTTATCGGAAAGTGATATATTTTTCAGCGAAAGTATTTGCTTTCTGCTGTCCATCATTTTTTGCACATCCGGTCGGCGGGAGGTTTCCAGCCCAAACAAGTCGCTTGTAAGCACCTGGTCAATGCGCCAGTTATGTACAATTTCGGGATCATTGTTGATGATAACCTGCGCTCCCCTTCTTTTCAACAGCACAATATTGGCATCCGTGGCCGCCTGCACAATCAGCGGGCTGTGGGCAGTAGCTATAAACTGTGTATTGGGGAATTTTTTTGACAGAAAGCCCAATACCTTCCGCTGCCATTTGGGATGCAGGTGCAGGTCTATCTCATCTATCAGCACCACGGCAGGTTCGGCAAAGGGATTTTCTTTGGTGCTGTGGTAATGGTACATGCGGCTGGCAAAGTCAACTACCCATGCTATCAGGCTTTTGTAACCCAGGCTCATTTCATTTATCCTTACCCAGCCGAAGGGAGTTTTTACTTCCACATACCTGCCCAGGCTTTTTGATTTGGTGATGCGCAGGTCGGTTACCTCGGGCAATACATCCAGCAGTAATTGCTTTACCTTATTGCGCTGGGCTGTTGACAGGGACGACCGTGAGGTTTTGGCCTCATAATCTGCCTGCATAAAAAATTCTTCCACATTAATCAGTGCGGCCTCATCGTTAAACAGGCTGATGCTGGCACCGGCATATTTTTCATTGGTAAAACTGCTGCGCCCCATTTTGCGGGAAGCTCCATAAGCAAAGCACAAAAAATCGCCTATGCGGCTGTATTCAGCCTCGTTATGCTGCATATCACTGTAGCTGCTGTGTCCCTGCTCCAGATGCAGGAACAATTGCTGGCTTTTTACCAGTTGCCTGAACCCATGCGCAGCAATGGTATTGGCCTCAAACACTGATTTCAGTTTGCCATCAAAGCGGCCGGTATTCCAGTCTTCCCGCCAGTCGTACAGCCCGGGATACAGTTTTATTTTTTGCTTATCACCATAAATACTTTTAGGTGAAGGTGCCAGCGAAACAAGTCCTTTTAAAATAGAGGTTTTGCCCACCCCGTTGTCGCCCAAAATAATTGTCCAGTGATAGGGCTGTCCATTCGCATCGGCCAGTTTAAGGGTTTGCTTCTTGCCATAGCAGCGCACATTTTCAATGCTAAAGTCCAAAAAATAGTGGCCAGCCACTTTTTCCTGCTTGTACTGCTTGTTTGTAAGCACTCTCATAATAAAAATTTATACTGCAAATATAGTTTTTTGGGGGTAAATGTGGTGCAAAAGTCCGCTATGTGGCTTTGCCTTTGCACTCCATGATGCCGCCCTTAGTAGGTTTCGTTGTAAATATCCCGCAGCTTTCTTCCATTGTACGTCCAGTAAGGACCGGGGTCTCTGAATTTTCAGGTAATGCTTACCGCAACTTTTTTATATACGGGGCTAATGCCCTTTCAAACCTGGCCAAATTGCCTACAATAAATGCATTCATACGCTGCCAATCATCGGGGTTGTACAAATTTACTCCCTGCTCCTCAATTTTAACCCGGCTCATTTTTTTGCCCGGCAGCTCCTCCCATTCCATCGGGCCACCAAAACTGACTTCAATGGCTTCCCGTTCTTTTAATAATTTTTTAAAGTATAGTTTATTTTTTTCCTCAATGGATGTGCGGATACTCAGTTCAATCCTAACATAGTAATTGGTGGCTAAAAATACATACGACAATCCGCCGATGCCCGCCCCTGCATTCAGCCAATGATCTTTTGTGGGGTTAACATTTGCATACAAATCCGTATCCTGCAAGAGCGGCAGTAATTGCTTCCAATAGTTGCGCCTTACATTAAAACGGTTAATGGTTGAAGGACTATCGGCACTTGTTACATACTTTATCAACAAATCATCTTCCATCTCAAATAAAGAAAGTAGCTTTTTCAATACAACAAATTTACTGTTGCTATCAATATTCGATTCAATAAACCAACCATTGAACACCTCCTGCGGTGCCCTGAAATCCAAGGTATTTTTAGTTATCTTTAAAATGTCCTGTTGGCTTACCAGTAATTGAAAATTCT
>JANMDL010000954.1:0-5069 GCA_031376295.1 Chitinophagales bacterium | reverse complement strand
CCCCGGCGTGCACCTTCAGAATATATTCAGTCATTATCACCTAACCGATTTCCCGTGGCCATGTAAACCCGATTTTCATCCTTCCGGAAAGCAGATATATGACTACCTGGTACTGGCTATTGAAAAACTGGAGCTGGATGTAAGGCTGCAGCATGAAGTTAGGGTTCTGTCAGAAAACAGTAATGGCTGGACGGTAAACTGTCTGCATGATGACAGTTGGATGGAAGAGCAGTTTGGGTTTGTCATTATTTGTACCGGCCATTATACCCAGCCTAAAGTAAGGCCGCACTATAAGGGTGAAGAAATTTTTGAAGGGGAGATGATAACAGAACTGGATGTGAAAGATATTGCCCGGTTTGATGGAAAACATATTGCCGTCAATGGCTTTGGCAAATCGGCATTGGATATGGCCACTTTTGCTGTTGGGCATGCCGCTTCGGTGCATCATATTTTCCGTTCGCCCCGGTGGATGCTGCCGGAAAGGATCCTTGGTGTTCATTACACCAGGGTGCTGTTCAACAGGTTTGGTACAGTGATGATGAGAAGCTGGGTTCAACCCTCTGCCTTTGAAAGATTTCTGCACCGGTATTTACAATTTGTGGTGATGGGTTTCTGGAAAATGGTGGGAGCCATTTTGCGCTACCAGTTGAAAAGACATGGCCGGGGTAAAGATGAAATGGCAAAAGAGCGTTTAAACCGGGTACAGCCAAAACATAAACTGATCACCGACCTGGGCTCCAAGTCGGCCATTGTGCCAGATGATTACCTCTCCTGTATTGCCGATGGAAAAATTATTCCGCACCATGCAGCAATTAAAAGTTTTACAAAAGATGGAATTGTATTAAGCGATGGCAGCACCATTCCGTGTAATGTGGTTATGTTGTGCATGGGCAGCGATACCCCGCAATTTCCTTACCTGCCCGAGCAGTACAGAAAGATGCTCGAAACAAAGAAAAACGGCACCCAGTTGTACCGGCACCTCATTCATCCCGAAATACCCAACATGGCTTTTTGCGGATTTAACCATGGCTTTCTGCATGTGCCAACGATAGAGGTGGGCACCCAATGGATCTGCGCCATGATGAAGGGAGAACTTGAACTGCCTTCCAAAGATGAAATGCTGCACTGTATGCAGGAAACCGAAAACTGGAAGCTGAAAAATATTAATCCCGACCCGGCAATGGCCTATGCCACCAGCACCCGGTATCATCAATATCTTGATGTATTGCTGAAGGACCTGGATATTTCACCTTACCGCAAAATGCCCAATATTTTTGCTGAAATTTTTTCTCCCTACACCGCAAATGATTACAAGGGAATTACAGAAGAGTATTTTATGAAAATGAAAAAAAGGAAAGGAAAGCTGAGGCCCCTGCAATTGAATACCTGAAAAATATTTTGTAACATAATCTTATAAGTAAAACAACCATATATGAAACCGAAATGTTTGTCTCTCCTGGGTTTATCTTTTTTCCTGCAGATGGCTGTTGGAATGGGGCAGGCTGTGTATGTAATTAAAAATGTTTCCATTATCCCGATGAACAGGGAAGTGGTGCTTCAAAACCAGTCGGTAATCATTGTAAGCGGAAAGATAAGGCAGGTGGCAGATGCAGCAACAATTAAATCGCCGGCTGGTGCGAAAATAATTGATGGCAGCGGTAAATATTTAATGCCGGGCCTGTTTGACATGCACGCTCATTTTTTTACGAGCAGGGAGTAAGCAGGGATTACCTGCCCACCGAAACAGCCATTATGCTGGCTAATGGTGTTACCACTGCCCGCATCATGAATGGTTGTAACATTTATATGGATGTTAAAAATAAAATTGCAGCCGGTAAAATAAACGGGCCTGAATTATTTGTGGTGAGCCCTCAATTAGTTGGTGCATGGCCATGGAAAGGCGATACCATTTCGCCCAAAGCAATTGTAACAACGGCTGCAGAAGCAGAAAAATATGTAAAGCAGTTTAAGCAGGAAGGATACAGTGAAATAAAAATCACCTTCTTTGTAAAAAAGACTGCTTACGATGCTATTATAGCTGCGGCAAAAAACGAAGGCATAAAGGTAACGGGGCATGTGGGGTCATTTGTAAAACTGCCTGCCGCACTGGCCGCCAGGCAGCAGGTGGAACATTTGGATGAGTTTATTGATATGCTGCTTCCCGATTCGCTCATAGGCAAGAGGGTAAGTGTATCTGGCACCAATATCTGGAACAAAAAAGCCTGGGAAACCATTGACTGGCTGGATGCTGGTAAGATGCCGGCACTGGTGCAGCAGGTCAAACAGTCGGGCATTTATGTTACGCCCACACAATATTTTTTTGAGGCAAATTTTGGTAAGGGACAAACGGATGATGAAATAAAGCAATCTCCGGGTTATACTTTTATACCTGCCGGCCTTATGGACAAACGCCAGGAAGTAAGGCATTATTACCGGGACTCATTGAAAATACCGGAAGCACGGAGAATGAAATGGCTTGACCTGCGGAAAAAAATGATTCAACAACTGAATGAAGCCGGTGTGAAACTGATGTGCGGGTCTGATTCACCGGAATGGTTCCTGGTGCAGGGTTTTTCTGTGCATAAGGAACTGGAAGCATTACAAAACGCAGGACTCAGCAATTATGATGCATTGCTTACGGCCACTGTTAACCCGGCCAGTTATCTTGGCATAATAAACAGGACCGGAACCATCGAAGCAGGGAAAGAGGCAGACCTGGTTTTGCTGGACAAAAATCCCCTGGAGGATATTACAAATACCAAATCAATTTCCGGTGTATTCAGCAATGGAAAATGGTATTATAAAGCGGGATTACAGAAGATGGTTGCGGCACAAAAAAAGTACTAAAAAAAGTGTGGCTGATTATCTTGTGTAATTCGCAGGAATTGACAAGACATTTATCCCGTATTTTTTTAATTTTAATTAAGGATCATATTATGCTGTTTAAAAAATTATTTAACTGCTCACTTTTCTTTTTCATGGCATTACTGTCTTGCGGTCAGAATCCTTCACTTTCAGTTTCAAACGTTGCCAAAGACCTGGATAGCAGGACGAAAACTGTTTCGGCTGTTTTAAGCGATAATACATTGATGCAGCTGCATTCTTTAACAGCTTTCAGGGAGGTGATAAAAAAATATGCAGATGCAGAACCTATTACGGTTGTTACAGGCACAGAACCGGGTGTAAGGATTGTGATTAACGCCTCAGTGGTAGATAATAACGGACAGCCATTAGCAGGTGTTCTTGTATATTTTTATCACACGTCAGATAAAGGGTGGTATTCCGATACGGCCGTTCACATAAGAATGAATGAAGGTGACCATCGTCACTCCCGGCTTTTTGGTTATGTAAAGACAGATGCAAATGGAAAATTCACCATAAAAACAATCCGGCCCAACGGGTATCCGGGATCGGATTTTGCAGGGCATATCCATATTCAGCTATGGAAAGAAGACGGAACTTATCTTACAGGAATGCCCGGGGAACTGCAATTTGACGATGATGTAAGAATGACAGCGGAGCGAAGGCAAAAGTCAATAGCAGAAGGCTACCTGATAGCAAAAAATGAAGGAACAAAGGAAAAACCTGTTTATAATTACACAATCAGGTCAAAGGCTGATTAAAAACAAATGCCCGGACATTGATAATACAATCCAGGGCTTCAGCCGCGGTATCCATCTTGGTACATGCTTTTTGTAGTCAAGGTACTTCTGCCCGAATCTCTTTTCCATTTCCGGCTCTTCATGAAAAATAAAATAGATTGTTTTAGCAGTAAAGAAAACCACCCACCAGGCAAGTATATAAACAGAACCGAAAATCAATACTTCGCCCAGCAGTGCAAGCAGGCCGCCGGATATCATTGGGTTGCGGGTATATAAATAAACACCCGTTACTACAAATTCTTTGGGCGGATCCCAAGGGGCTAAAGTGCCCTTGCCAATGGTATGAAACAATTGGATGGTTCGTATTATTAAACCAAGCCCAAGGATGATAAAAATAATACCCAGGCTCAACATACAAATTTCCCACCAACTGTTTCCCCATCCTGAACAGATGCCGCCGGTGCTTAATAATATAACCGTTGGTATGGTAATCAATACATTGAAGGGTAAAACTAATATGGGGATTAAATGGCGCATGTGTTGATATTTTAAATTATGCAAAAGAAGATGCCTTGTATAACTGCTTTTGTAAAATCTGGCATTTCATGTTTATTTTATTTGTTAAATCAATAATAGCATAATGAGTACACCTGCTTTACCCTGGTTTTATCCCGGTCTTTTCTCTCCATTTAAGCAGGTGGCTGTAAATGGCGGGGTTGAGAAAAAAGTTTTTAAATGCCCAGACCTTTACTTCATCATCACCAGCAAAGAGCTGCCGTTGTTTTTCCATTATGATTTCCTTTTTAAGTTCAGGTAAGGTTGGTCTTTCAAATTTAGCGATGGCAATATTGAAAGCTTCCTCAAAATCTTTTAATAATGCAATCAACTGGTCAATATAACTGAAGTCCTGCTCAATGGGGCCATGGCCCGGGATAATGACCAATGGCTTCATTTCTTTGATATGCTCCAGGTTGGTTATTAATCCGGGATGCCAGGCGCTGAAAGCATAAGGGATGGGATTTACAATCATATCGCCGGTAACAAGGATTTTTTTTGAAGGCACCCAAAGCATGGCATCGCCTTTTGTATGCGCCTCAGGTGTATGAAACATTTCTAAGCGTTCTCCATCAAAATCAATAATAAGGCTGTCGGTAAAACTGATATCCGGCGGCACAAATTCGTATTGGTCTTTATAGCTTACTATCTTTTTTAATTCGGCTACAGTGCCGGTCAGCCTTTTAAAATCATAACCGGTCATCGGAGTGTCATCAAAATTCTTCCTGTCCTTTAATGCCTGCTCAGACGGTTGGATAAAATCCGGGTAACCCTTTTTTATTTCATTCATCTCCCTCCTGTTATCCTGCATGCCTTTGCCTGTTTCGGTATGAGCCATTACAATAAGGCCGGGAAATTTATTTTTCCATACGCCCAGCGCCATATTATGATCGCCATGCCAGTGGGTATTGA
>JANMDL010000947.1:0-4706 GCA_031376295.1 Chitinophagales bacterium | reverse complement strand
CCAGCGGATGGCCCAGCGCAATGGCACCACCATTTACATTTACTTTCTCCAGGTCGAGCCCCAGGTCGTGTACACAGGCAATGGATTGGGATGCAAATGCCTCATTCAGTTCCACCAGATCGAGGTCGGCTACAGTAATACCTGCCCGCTGCAGCGCTTTTTGAACTGCTGGCACAGGCCCCACACCCATAATGGCAGGGTCAACACCGGCAACTGCCATTGATTTTATTTTGCCCATTGGCTTCAGCCCATATTTTTTCACCGCCTCTTCACTTACCAGCAGCATGGCAGCAGCACCATCATTTATGCCAGATGAATTACCAGCAGTTACAGTACCGTCTTTAGTAAAAGCAGGCTTTAGCTGCTGTAGTTTTTCCAATGAGGTCTGGCGGGGATGTTCGTCTTTGTCAAATGCAAATACATCCTTGCCTATCTGCACCTGCATGGATATAATTTCTCTCTCAAATTTATTATTGTACAGTGCATTAAAATATTTCTCCTGGCTTGCCAATGCAAATTCATCCTGCGCATGACGGCTGATGTTCCATTTTCTTGCTACATTTTCTGCCGTTTCGCCCATACTGTACGGATGATACATTTCGGCCAGTTTTTTATTGATAAAGCGCCAGCCCAGCGTGGTATCATACATTTCAGCTTTACGGCCAAAAGGCTCATTGTTTTTGGCAATAACAAAAGGCGCACGGCTCATGCTTTCCACGCCGCAGGCAATGTACACATCACCCTCACCGCACATAATGGCACGGCTGGCATCCATTATTGCCTGCAATCCGCTGGCACACAGCCGGTTAACAGTATTTCCGGCTACCGAAGTGGGCAGGCCAGCCAGTAAAGCAGCCATCCGGGCCACATTCCTGTTGTCTTCGCCACTTTGGTTGGCAGCCCCGGCAATGATATCTTCGATGGCTGTAATATCCACTGAGCTGTTGCGTGTAAGCAGTGCCTTAATTACTAATGCAAGCAGGTCATCGGGCCTTGTGGCACTCAGTGCACCACCATATTTACCAATGGGTGTGCGAACTGTATCTATTATATATACTGGTTTCATGTTTGCTTTTTACCACTTGCAGCAGCTAAATTGTGAGTTTTGGCCGCTTTTGAACTGCTTTTATCTGTTTTTGGCCCCAAAATACCTTTTTTGGGATTTAAAGAATTCAAATATAACGTTTTTTTCGGGCTGCTATACGCCTACCTTTGCAGTATGAATACAGTGGCAACTAATATACGGAATCTTTCTGAGGAGGAACTGATTACCTATTTTGAAACCATGGGCGAAAAAAAGTACCGGGCAAAGCAGGTATATGAGTGGCTTTGGAAAAAGCAGGTACAGGGTTTTGATGCCATGAGCAATCTTTCTGTGGAGTTGAGAGCTAAGCTGGCTGAGAATTTTTCGTTGCCCGCATTGACGGTAGATGCTACCCAGTACAGCAGCGATGGTACCATCAAATCGAGGTTTAAAACTCATGATGGTCATTTGATAGAAGGCGTACTGATACCTACTGATACCCGCCACACTGCCTGTGTATCATCGCAGGTGGGGTGCAGCCTCAGTTGTAAGTTTTGTGCCACGGGTTATATGGACAGGAAGCGTAACCTTAATTTTGATGAGATATATGACCAGGTAGCCCTGCTGAACCAGCAGAGTGAAAGGGTGTACAGTCAAAAACTGCGCAATATTGTTTTTATGGGCATGGGTGAGCCACTGCTCAATTATAAAAATGTATTAAAGGCCATTGAAAAAATAAATTCGGTAAATGGTATGAACATGAGCCACCGCCGCATTACCGTATCTACGGCCGGGGTATCAAAAATGATCAGGCAACTGGGCGATGATAAAGTGAAGTTTAACCTGGCACTTTCGCTTCATGCGCCCAACGATAAAAAAAGGGATGAGATAATGCCCATTAACGAAACCAATAACCTTGCTAACCTGGTGGAGTCGCTGAATTATTTTTACAGGGAAACAGGCAATGAGATAACGCTGGAGTATATACTCTTTAAGGACTTTAACGATTCGCCTAAGGATGCGGAAGAACTTACAAAAATTACCCGGCAGATTCCCACGCACATGGTAAACATCATCGAGTACAACCCCATTGATATGGCTAAGTACGAAAAGCCGGATTTTGATTCGGTTGATAAATTTATGGGTATCCTCAGCAGAAACAGGATAAACGTTCACCTTCGCCGCAGCCGTGGTAAAGATATTGATGCAGCCTGCGGGCAGTTGGCCAATAAGGAGTTGATGTGATATGATGTGCATATTGTATTATTTGATAATATGCTAATGTGCTAATATGCAAATGTGCCTAATAGAAAATGTACAAATACCCAAAACAAAGGAAAGTTCACAGATAACAGTTGACTGGCGGAAATCCCAATACCCAATCTATATGTTCAAATTATTTGTTATTGCCTTTTTAACTGTACTCATTTTTTCAAATTGTACCGGTACGGCAAAATTAACTGGTGCCAATAAAATTGAAGTGCCTGCTTACCTGCAGGGGAAATTTACGGATGATTACGGGATTGCTTACAATATTACAAACAAGTTGTGGGAGCAGCAGCCGGGCGGCAGGTATACGATTTTAAAATACGACAGTGCAGGCAGGTATTTTATTGCCAAAAGCAAACAGGGCAACCAGTCCGACACTGTTTTGTATGCCCGTATTGATGTAATGAAATTCGACAATATGGAACCTTATACCTGGGGCTTTTGCTACACAGTATATCAAGCAAAAACTTTTGAGGAAGCAGAACGGGCTGCTGCGGCTGACAGGCAAAATCCGAGGAAGGGTTGTGGGGGCTTTCCGTTTTCGAGAATGAAGGCGGGTGGGGAGTAGATTTTTTCTGCAACTTTACTGATTTGTCCATAAACTGCACCGGAGGTGTTGATTGCAAGTGGTTGAATAGATAATTTTGCTGGTGATATTGTCTTCGGGATTCTCAACCACTTATTTTCCTTTGCAGCATTGTTTGCATTTTCAGGTATCCTTAAGGCTTCATTATATAATGCCAATAGTTAAGCCCATATAACAAATTAATAGTGTATAAGCCGCCTATGGCGGAGAAATTGGACTGTTTCATTTGTATAACCGGTGTAAATACAAAGCGGTTACATAGCCAGGATATACTGCGGCTTTTATATTTATACGCTGTATTCCTGTTTTACGTCACTACCACTTTCTGTACAGCAACTTCCTGAGCATTTTTCTCCAGCAGTATTATATTCCTGCTGCTTGTGAAAGCAGGTAGGCCCACGGGCAAAAAACCTGAAATGCCCTCAAAAAAAACTTAAAAGGGAAAGAAATATAAGTTTTGTACATTTGTAAAAAATTATCTGCATGAATCTTTTTGTAGCTGGTCTACCTTACGACCTGGACGATGCCGAACTGATGGAAATATTTGAGAAATTTGGTGTAGTAAACTCCGCCAAAGTAGCCATGGACAGGGAAACAGGCAAAAGTAAGGGCTTTGGATTTGTAGAAATGGCTGAAGAGGCAGACGGTAAAGAAGCCATTGAACATCTCAACGATATTTCGCTGGGTAAAAAACCATTAGTAGTAAAAGCTGCTGAAGAAAGAAGCAAACCCGCAGGTGGTGGATTTCGCCCGGGTGGTAACAGTGGTGGTGGATTCAATAAAAGACCCGATACCAGGAGAAGGGATTTTTAATTCCCCGTATTGTAAATAAATATTTCCCAGGCAATTGCCCGGGATTTTTACATAACGACATGTTAAGCTGGAATACTTATTTTTTGGTTAAGCCAGAATTTTGCCCTGCTTCAGATTTTTGCAAATTGCTCCAGGCAGTCAATAAAATCAGTGCGTGGCATAAATGCAGCACCAAGGCTTTCTAAGTGTGCAGTATGCATCTGGCAATCAACCAACACAATACCTTGCTCTTGTAATTGCTGCACTAATTTAATAAAAGCATATTTACTTGCATTACTTATATGGTTAAACATGCTTTCGCCAAAAAAAATCTTACCCAGCAGCACCCCATACAGGCCACCCACTAATTTATCATCCAGCCATGTTTCTGCACTCAGCGCATACCCCTTATGGTGCAGTTCAGCATACGCACTAATCATTTCAGGTTGTATCCAGGTGCCACCCTGCCCATCTCTTTTAACAGTCCGGCAGTTTTCAATTACCTGTGCAAAAGCTTTATTGATAGTGAAAGTAAACGTATTTTTTTTAAGTAGCTGCCGCATACTTTGGGTAACCTTGAGATGTTGCGGCAGCAATACAAACCTCGGATCTGGACACCACCAGCAAATTGGTTCATCCGCATTGTACCAGGGGAATATACCTTTTTGATAGGCCTGCAGCAGGCGTTCTGCGCTCAGGTCTCCACCAATAGCAAGCAGACCATCAGGTTCTGCCAGTTCCTGCGGCGGGAATATTATTTTTTCAGAAAGATAAAATGGCATCTGGGGAAAAAATTTGGAAAAATATTACTTGCGGAAATACCAGTGGGGCTTGCCGGCATAGATGCGCATCAGGCAGTCACCATTTCCACTGTAGCGCCAATACCTCTTTCGGTGATGGCATCACACATGGGTTTCAGGTGTTCATAACTGCCTTCTTTCACCGCATATTTACCTTTGGTATGAATGATCATGGCACATTGCTCTGCCTGTTCCTGGCTGTGGTGGCATATATCAATCAGGGTTTCAATCACCC
>JANMDL010000920.1:0-10580 GCA_031376295.1 Chitinophagales bacterium | reverse complement strand
GCCCGGCTGACTGCAATTCCTTTACCTGCAGCTTTTCCCTGTAGGAAAGTTTACCATCCAACAAAAAGCCCAGTACTATCACCAATTGGCATACCCTGCGCTGCTGCGGTGCCGCTGCTTTAAGTTTTTCGTAATAGCCTGCTTCCAGCCAGTGCTTTTGTTTTTGTTCGATACCGTACAGGTCAAACAATGTTTTGGTCAGCACGTAATGGTTCTGGTGAAAGTCACGCTTGCTTACGGCAATATATTGCAGCGTATCGTAAAGCAATGTTTTAAATGCTTCATCCGCAGGCTGGCTCACCTGTATGCGCCTGCCAACTTCTTCAATCAAGTTTTGCCCGGTAATGATTACCCTTGCCTGTTTGAGAATTATTTTGGTACCCCAGGCATTCCACAAAGCAAAAATGGGTATGCCGGCAAAGTCCTGCACGGCTTTTAACGCATAGCGGCCCAGCACTCTTTGCACCAGCACTTTAAACAGCATATTGCTGAGCGTAGCTTTTAAAATAAACAGCAGGTTCCAGGCCATGATGGCTTTTCGGTTGGCTCCCTGCAGAGGGTCTATACCATAACTGAGTACCTCTTTGTTTTTTTTCTCCAGGCCAATGTTGAGCAGCAGATTGCGCTTGTCTTCGTGTTTTTTATTTTGATAATTAAGAAAGCCGGTGGCTACGGCTATTTCATGTGTACACCAGATATTTAAAAAAGTGAGCAGCAGTATTTCTATTATCACCAGTATAACACTGTACAACATCATTACAATGGGTACTGCATACTTTTTCCCAAACAGGCTGATAATTGTGTCGGGGAAAAATTGCGGAAAAGCATACTGCGGTATATAAAGCAGTATTACACCCATGGCACCCAAAAAAGCTGCCGTCCAAACCGCAATGGTTTCATTACGCCGGATATTTTTTATTTCTTCTTCGTTAAGTAAGAATAACTGATCGTCAGTATTCACTTTACGAATGGGCAGCAGCCGGTAAAATAAACGGTAAAGAATTTTCATTACTGCAAATATCTGTTAAAATTATTCTTTTTTGATGCGGCTTTATAATGTACCACTTACTGGTATCACCGCTATTGGGGATATGATGAAACAAAGCAACAGCATATTTTGTGCCATCAGAAATAAATTTCATAATAATAAAAATATACAACTATGGCATTACTAACAACAGGGGCTGTTCAATCACCAGTAATAAAAGAAAGATTAATAGCCACCGGTTTGGCAGATGGCAGCCAGCATGAACTGTTTAGAATAACCGGACCGGGTTTGTTTCTGTCTTTAAGGGTTATGATGGCAGCCACCAACGGAAACTTTACAACCGTTACCGTTAAAATTGATGGCAATACGCTCATAAACGATACTTTTTCTTCTTACGTTACTTTCGGGCAGACTATTGCCAACCCAACCGGGGTAATGGTTACACTTGCACCCGGAACCAATTCAAAGGCACTAATGTTTGGCATGCCCTATCCGCTTACTTTTAACCAGGAACTGCTGGTAACAGTAAAAATTGGTGGCGCAGGGGTACAGCAAATCAATGCGGAGTTAATGACCGGATTATAAAAGACAGCACAACAATAAAAAAGCCCCACGCAAAACGTGGGGCTATTATTTTAACAGGTTTTTTACCTCAGCATTTTTGCCGGCACCGGTTTTTCCAGCAAATACTTATAAATAAATTTTGTTTTTAAATTTTGAAAATGTACCCCTTTATTACCACCCCAGCCATGCCTGCCGCCAGGATAAATCATAAACTCAAAATCTTTTTTAGCATCCTGCAGTTTGGATATTAACTGCAGGCTGTTTTGCAGGTGCACATTATCATCTATCACACCATGCACTATCTGCAGCACACCTTTGTATTTATCAGCATAAGTTAATACAGAACTGGTTTTGTACCCTTCGGGGTTATTTGCAGGTGTACCCATGAAGCGCTCGGTGTAATGAGAGTCGTACAGCGTCCAGTCGGTTACACTGCCACCCGCCATACCATGCGTAAACACATCGCCTGCGTAGGTAAGCGCATAGCAACTCATATAACCACCATAGCTAAATCCGGTGATGCAGATTTTTGACGCATCTGCGCTGCCATTGGCTATCAGCCATTTTACCATGGTGCTGTAATCTTTCATTTCCCAGTAACCAAGGTTGTGGTACATATAATCAACGCCTTCTTTACCAAAATGCCCGCTGGCCCTGTGATCCATCGCTACCTGAATCAGCCCTTCCTTTGCATACCACTGCTGGCTACCACCAAGGCCAAATACATCCGTCACAGTACCTGCATCAGGGCCACCATAAACTGAAATGAGTACGGGATACTTTTTGCCGGCTTCCATATTAACCGGCCATGTTACTTTCATAGGCAGGTCGTACAGTCCATCCTCACTTTTTACCCTTACTATTTCTGTTTTGGCAATATTGTAACTATCGTAATCAGACCCTTTTGCGCCACCAAGTTCTTTTATAATTTTTCCTTTATTGCTAACCAGCGTCATTTTATTGGGTGACACTGAATTGCTGTAAGTGGTTACGAAATAACCAGCATTGGGCGAAAGGTTTATGGCACCATGGTTAAAATCGCCGAAAGTAAGGCGTTGCATTTTTTTGCCATCCATATTCACCCGGTAAAAATCACGGCGGGCCGTATTCTCCCGGCTGCGGGCCGTAAAATATACAATGCCACTTTTTTCATCTACATAATTAACATCAGTTACAGTAAACTTTCCGCTGGTGATGGTGTTAATAAGCTTTCCATTCATGTCGTAGTTGTATAAATGCTTCCAGCCGGTTACATCGCTGAGCATAATAAATCCCTTTCCATTTTTTAAAAAGCTGATGCGGTCGTTGTCATCTAAGTTTATCCATGTTTTTTGCGTTTCGGTGTAAAATGCTGTTTTACTGCCGCTGGCCGGATTTACCTCATAAATAATCAGTTTGTTCTGCAGGCGGTTCATCCATTGTACCAGCAGGCTGCTGCCATCCGGTTTCCAGAAGGGCATACCAAAATACTGGTCGTCGGCAGCATTAAAATCGCACCAGGCAGTTACTCCGCCATCGGGTGCCACAATCCCCACTTTAATTTCGGGGTTGGTATCGCCCACTTTGGGGTATCGCTCACTTTCTACTTTACCATGCTGCCCTGCATCGTCTGTAATGGTAAATACCGGCACTTTTGTATCATCTGCCCTGAAGAAGGCAATCTTTTTACTATCGGGGCTCCACCAGAATGAACGGTGCTGCGAACCACGTCCCAGTATCTCTTCATAATACACCCAACTGGCATAGCCGTTTAAAATCAGTTCTGTGCCATCGGTTGTAAGCCTGTTTTCTTTTTTTGTGTCAATGTTTACGGTATATAAATCATTGTTTTTTGTATAAGCCACATAGTTGCCATCGGGGCTCATTGTGGGATTTACTTCTTTGTCCTTATCATTAGTAAGTTGTACTTCAGTGCCATTGAGCTTAACAAATAGATCACCCCCCTTATTGTACGCCGAAGGCTTTGACGGAGTTTCAGTTACTTTTTTATCTGCCTCTGCAACTTCTCTTTCCAACCCGGTTTTACAGTCAATCACCGTGCTTTTTCCATCTTTGTTCATAATAAAATGGCTGTCGTCAATCCAGCGGGTAACTTGTGGAAGCGGTTGGGTGATGCCTTTAAAATTACTTTTGAAATAGTGGTCATCAGTCAATGCTGTTTTTTGCGCTGCTGCAGGTAAAACAGTAAGTGCAGCTAAAATTATCAGAATTGTTTTTTGAAAAAGAAATGTCATGCTTTAAAATTTATAAATTCAGGGGGACAAGATACTTTTTTTTGAGATACGGGCGGCGAAAAGCAGTACAGCCCGGTTTTAAATATTTAAATAGTGCCACAGAAATACAGATACGCTGTTTCGTTTACTTGCTGCTAACTTTTTCTGTGCTTCTGTTCATCTGTGACAGTATCCGGCTGCGAAGCTGCTCCATATACATATTGCCACTGAAGCACAGATACACTGCTAATATATTTTCTGCGACTTGCCACTCCTGTATTATCTGTGGTACTTAGCCACCTTTACAATACATAATTTCTTTTTACCTGCCCGGCCAAAGCTGCTATTGTATTTTCTGTGATTCAGTGCATCTGTGGCAATGCAATGCATTAATAACGCTATTTTTACACAAAAAAGCAATGGCATCTGTTGAACTGGACATAAAAGACAATATTGCGGTTATTACGCTTAACCGTCCCGATAAGTTTAATGCCTTTAACCGGGAGATGGCGCTGCTGCTGCAGCAATTGCTGGACGACTGCGCTGCCAATACGGAAGTACGCTGTATTTATTTAACAGGCAATGGCAAGGCATTTTGTGCCGGGCAGGATTTGGCAGAGCTGGTGGGAGAAAATCCTCCGGGTTTTGAGCAGATACTGGCCGAACATTTTAACCCGATTGTAACCAGGCTGCGCAACATTGCTAAACCGGTGGTATGTGCAGTAAATGGCGTGGCTGCTGGCGCAGGTGCCAATATTGCTTTTTGCGGCGATGTGGTGGTGGCAACCGCATCGGCTTCGTTTATACAGGCTTTCAGCAAAATAGGGCTGATACCGGATAGTGGCGGCACTTACACCCTGCCAAGGCTGATTGGCTGGCAAAAAGCATCGGCATTGATGATGCTGGGCGACAAGGTAGCTGCGGCTGAAGCAGTACAGATGGGTATGATTTACAAGGTTTTTGAAGATGATGTATTTGCTGCAGAAAGTTTTAAACTGGCAGCCACGCTGGCACAAATGCCTACCAAAGGATTGGCGCTTACCAAGCAGGCGCTAAATGCCTCGCTGCACAATAGTTTTGAACAGCAACTGAATACGGAGGACAAACTGCAGTACGAAGCGGCGCATACCTATGATTACAACGAAGGGGTGGCTGCTTTTTTAGAAAAGCGCAAACCGGTTTTTAAAGGCGAATAAAGAGAATGTGTTGGGTGCGGATACTGGCCACGGCCGTAATTGATTTTGCACAACAGGTAAATAAATAATTATGGATACATTGCACCAGAAAGTAGTTGACCACATGATGCAGCAGGATGCTTTCAGCCAGTGGCTGGGCATTGAAGTGCTGGATGTGAAAGAGGGTTACAGCAAAATAAAGATGACGGTGAGAAAGGAAATGGTAAATGGATTTGGCATTGTGCACGGCGGCATTGCTTTTTCGCTGGCCGACAGTGCCTTCGCTTTTGCCTGCAATAACCGCAATGTATTATCAGTAGCGCTGGATACCAGCATCAGCTTTATAAAACCAGTGCATATTGGTGATGAATTAACTGCGGAGGCAAAAGAAATACACAATGGAAAAAGTACAGGTGTATATCATATTGAAATAAAAAATCAGAAAGAACATTTGGTGGCTATTTTTAAGGGGACTTGCTTTAGAACGGATAAAAGTTTGGTGTAAAGGCAAAAAGTTAACAGGGCACAGCAGACATTTGACAGTATGAGAGCTGAACCTTTCCTTTACTATACTAATTTTATTGTTTAGCCTTTATCATCTCCATCACTACCTGCAGCTTTTTATCCCTCCCTTTCATAAATGCTTCATAATTTGGTGGTACATACACATCGGGCATTACGCCCAGGCCGTTTTGCGGTACATGCTTATACTGTACTAAACGTACCAGGGGCAGGCGCACCCGCATACGGGTGTTGGGCAGTGTAATGTCGGGTATCATTACGCCTGTATTACCATGCCAGCCGCCACCGGCTTCCTCTCCAACAAGTGTAATGCCTTGCTGGCCCCTGATATCATTACAAAAAAGTGTGGAGGCCGAAAAAGAAGCCCCGTTGATAAGTACGTATAACGCACCAGCAAAATGATTACTCTTTTTAGGATAATAAGTTTTACGCTCCCAATAACCAAAGTGCCGCCTGCCATCAGCCTTTCGTTTACTTAATAGTGACAGGCCAATTGTATTAAGAAAGCGCCCTTTGATATACTTTGTGTAGGGCCGAAGCGATGCTGCCATCACCGTTGCTGAGTCTGCAATTTTAAACGGCTGCCGGGTTACATATTTAGTGAGTAAAGTAGAGTTACCTATTTTTCCACCGCCATTACTACGCAGGTCAACTACTACATTGGCTATATTTTGCTTTCTTATTTTTTTAAACGACCTGCGGAAAAAACTGCGCAGCCTGCCACCGCTGAAACTGTTAAGTGTTATTACAGCGGTATTATTTGCCGTATCTATTGCCAATGAGCGCTGGTTTTGCAAACGCTCCTTTCTTCTTGCCTTCTTCTGCTGCTTTGTAAGTTTAACCAATGGCCTTATCCTTCTTTTATCAAGGGTGTCTGCAGCCGGATCGTACAACGGAATTTTTGTCCGAAGCTCTTTACCTGTGCTGTCGAGGTAGGTAATATCATAGTTTTTATACAGGCCAAAAATATTCCGGTGATAGTATGGAAAATTATTACCGAGGCGCTGGTAATTTACATTATTGGCACTGCCATCCTCCGTCATAAATCCAAAAAGCGTTTGTGCCATTTCACTGGTTCGCATACCGTTGATAGACGTAAGCACCATACCCCTTTTTATCAAAGAATCTTTTCGGTTGAGGTTGCCTGTTACCACCATACTGTCGTTCCATATCCTTAAAAATAAAGGGAAAGAGGGAAACCTTTTGTTTACTGCCCAGCGGCCATAAGCCTTGCTCATGCCAAAGCTGGTGTGGCCGCAATGTATTTTATCGGTAAGCGGGGCCAGTATCTTCCAGCCAAACTGCTGCTCCGTCATACTATCTCCAATGGCCTCGTAATAGCGGCTGAAATACATATCCATACTGTCTTTGGGCGTGTACCAGTACAGTGATGGGTGTTTTGATTCGAGGATATTTTTTAAAAGTGTAAAATCTTCCTGCAACTCCGCTTTGCCGAATTTGTTATTGGGAGAATAGTTTTTTGTAGTGGCACAGGAGGCCAGTAATAGAGCAATGAAACACAAGCCCCCCGGGTATGCATTACGGATTAAATAAAAAAATACAGCAGCAATCCTCTCCATCAACGCTTATTAAATTATTGATTACTCAAGTGATTCCACCCCTGCGCTACCAGCGCATGTTTGTTGCCACCGCGGGTAAGCAGGTGTGCCCCTTCTGTTGCTTCGGTAATATAACCCACAATGCTTATCTCAGGGTTTTTAATAATCTTTTCATAATCAGCCTGCGCTATGGTAAACAGCAGTTCATAATCTTCGCCGCCGCTTAAAGCGCAGGCTGTTGGGTCAATTTCCAATTTATAGGCAAACTGTTTGGCTTCATCATTTACCGGTATTTTATCTTCGTACAACACACAGCCGCAGTTGCTTTGTTTGCAAATATGCAGTATTTCGCTGCTGAGGCCATCACTAATGTCCATCATGCTGGTGGGCATAATTGCTTCTTCCGCCAGAAATTCTATTACTTCTTTTCTTGCTTCGGGCTTTAGCAGGCGGGCCGCAATATATGCCTGATTTTCCAGGTCGGGCTGGGCACCGGTTTCTGCAAAAATTTTCTTTTCCCTTTCCATCAGCGTAAGCCCCAAAAAAGCACCACCCAATTCGCCACTTACACAAATCAAATCACCGTTTTTTGCACCGCTGCGGGTTACAAATTTATCCAATGCCACTTCGCCAATGGCTGTTACACTTATAACAAATCCTTTTTGTGAGGATGTAGTATCGCCACCAATCAAATCCACACCATATTTTTCGCAGGCTGCATATACACCCTCATAAAACTCATCCAGCGCCTCTAAACTAAACCGGTTGCTGATGGCAATACTTAATGTAACCTGTGTGGGCGTGGCATTCATGGCGTATATATCACTCAGGTTTACCACAATGCTTTTGTAGCCAAGGTGCTTCATCGGCGTGTACATCAGGTCAAAATGGATGCCCTCCACCAGCAGGTCGGTACTGATTACTGTTTGCATACCGCTGTGGTCTATAACGGCAGCATCATCACCAATGCTTAATATGGTAGAAGAGTTTCTTGTTTCGTTGTTCTTTGTCAGATGGTCTATTAAACCAAATTCTCCAAGAGACGCTATTTCTGTTCGTATTTCGCTCATAATTGTTTTCTATTATTTACAACATCTAAAAGTTCATCATGTATTTTCCCATTGGTAGCCAGTATCCTTGGCTGATAGGGTGAATATGGGTTCCCGTCAAAATCAGTCACTTTACCACCAGCTTCCTCCACCATCAAAAATCCCGCCGCACTGTCCCATGCCTGCAGGTCATGCTCATAAAAGCCGTCGAACCTGCCTGCGGCCACCCAGCATAAGTCAATAGCAGCGCTGCCCAGCCTGCGTACAGGTATTCCACGGCGGATGAGCTTTTCAAACACCTGCAAAGGGCCGTTCGGCATATCTAAGTAAGTATACGGAAACCCGGTAACCAAACAACTGCTGGCCACTTCCGCTTTACTGCTTACGGCTATTTTTTTATCGTTCAGTGTGGCACCAAGCCCTTTTTCGGCAATGTAAAATTCCTTCATCAGCGGGTTATACACAGCGCCTAATATCATTTGGCCATCTTTCTCTACTCCAATGCTTACACAGCAAATGGGTATGCCATTGGCAAAATTCACGGTTCCGTCAATCGGGTCAATAATCCACTTGATATTACTGGCTGTAATTTTTTCCCCTGATTCTTCGCTTAAAATGAAATGATCGGGAAATTCGCTGATTATTGTTTCAATAATGGCTTTTTCAGATGCATGGTCGGCTTCGGTTACAAGGTCATTAATACCCTGCTTATGAGAAACGGCAAATTCACCAGAAAAAAAACGCTGTAATTCTGCTGCCCCGGCTTCTGTGGCCTTCAGCAATGTTGCTTTTAACATGCCGCAAAGATAAAGCAGCGTACTGAGAGCCGTAACGAAACCCTGTTATATTTTAAAGCGGCAACTTCGGCAGCAGTCAGTATATTTGAAAAATTATTAAAAATTACCGGCTGCACCGCTTATGCAACTGTCCATAATTATAGTAAACCACAATGTGCGGTACTTCCTGGAGCAATGTCTTTGCTCGGTAATGAAGGCTTGCGCCGGAATAACTGCCGAGGTTTTTGTGGTAGATAACAACTCAACGGATGGCAGCAGGGAGTTTTTCAGCAACCGCTTTACCGGAGTAAATTTTATATGGCATGGCAGTAATGATGGCTTTGCCAGGGCCAATAACATTGCAGTGGAGCAGGCCCGTGGGGAATATGTGCTTTTCCTTAATCCCGATACCATAGTGCCCGAAGATTGCTTTGAACAGTGCATGAATTTTTTGCAGGAGCATCCCCAGGCGGGCGCATTGGGTATACGCATGGTGGATGGGGCAGGTCAGTTTTTGAGCGAAAGCAAAAGAGCTTTTCCTTCGCCGCTCACTTCCTTTTACAAACTCAGCGGGTTTACCAGGCTTTTCCCTGGCTCCCAAACCTTTGGCCGATACTATATGGGACACCTGAGCCAGCACCAGGATCATGAAGTGGATGTGCTTGCGGGTGCTTTTATGATGATTCCTAAAAAGGTACTGGATACGGTGGGCAGTTTTGACAATACCTTTTTTATGTATGGTGAGGATGTGGATTTGAGTTACAGGATACAGAAAGCCGGCTACCGCAATTATTATTTTGCCGGCAGCAGCATTATTCACTTTAAGGGCGAAAGCACCAAAAAAGGCAGCCTCAATTACGTAAGACTTTTTTACAGAGCCATGAGCCAGTTTGTAAAAAAACATTATAGTGGAAGCAGGGCTGGTGTATTTAATTTTTTTGTACAGTTTGCCATTTGGGGAAGGGCTGTATTGTCGGTATTATCAGGCTTTGTAAAACGCATTGGCCTGCCATTGATAGATGCAGGGCTTATTCTGTTAAGTTTCTTTGTTACGAAATACTGGTGGAGTACCATTATCAGGCATGATGTAAATTATTCACCCAACGTGCTGCTCATTGCCTTTCCTGTTTTTACTGCCATTTTTTTAACCGCATCCTGGTATACCGGTTTGTATGATAAAGGATACCAGCGCCTGCAGTTGGGTCGTTCCACACTGGTGGCCAGTTTGATTTTGCTGAGCGGCTATGCCTTGCTGCCCGAAACGGTAAGGTTTTCAAGAGGTATTCTTGTATTTGGTATTGTGCTGGCATTTTTACTCATGAGTTTGCTGCGCTGGCTGTTTATTAAATGGAAATTGATTGATGCCATTAACGAAGATGACGAACACAGTCAAACGGTAATTACAGCAGGTGCGCAGGACTATATTGCCGTAACAGCACTGATGAAAGAAGCAGGTATGCAGGAAAGGGTACTTGGCAGGATAAGTACTGGTAGTAATGCGGAAGAAAATACGCTGGGTACTATTCACCAGTTGCCACAGGTATTAAAAAAATACCCTGTAAAAGAAGTGATCTTTTGCGAAGACGGATTGTCGTTTAAACACATTATTAAAACCATATCGCCCGGCAAACTGGTTAAAAATCAATAAGCCCAGCAACAACGCTAAAGCAGGAATAATTAAAGGCCTTACCAACCACAGCAGCAAACGCACCAGCGCAATAGCTGTAAGTACCG
>JANMDL010000886.1:0-8647 GCA_031376295.1 Chitinophagales bacterium | reverse complement strand
ACGATGGATGAATTAAAACGAACCTTCACCCTCGTTGATGGTAAAGTGACATTCATCAACAACACAGCCTGCACCGATTACAAACAGGGGCAGGTGGGCACTCCGGATTACAGTGACCTTTTACTGAATGAATACATCTCTGCCATTGAAGTGGTAAACCCAATGCACCGCTTATGGAGCGATGGCCGCTGGAACAAACTAACGATGGCGCATGGCTGCTACTGGGGCAAATGCACCTTCTGCGATATCTCATTAGATTACATAAAACTGTACGAACCCATTACGGCGCAATTGCTTTGCGACCGGATGGAAACAATCATTGCACAAACGGGACAAAATGGGTTTCACTTTGTGGATGAAGCTGCGCCGCCGGCACTGATGCGTGAACTGGCACTGGAAATATTGCGGCGGAAACTTACTGTAAGCTGGTGGACGAATGTGCGTTTTGAAAAAAGCTTTACCCGTGACCTTTGCCTGCTGCTGAAAGCTTCCGGCTGCATTGCAGTGTCGGGCGGGCTGGAAGTAGCATCAGACAGACTGCTGCTACTCATACAGAAAGGTATTACAGTGGCACAGGTAGCAGCAGTTAACAGAAATTTTACTGAAGCCGGCATTATGGTACATGCTTACCTGATGTATGGTTTTCCCACACAAACGGCGCAGGAAACCATTGATTCGCTGGAAATGGTGCGGCAGATGTTCCGGCTGGGTATATTGCAATCTGCCTACTGGCACCAGTTTGCCATGACGGCGCATAGCCCTGTAGGTATGAACCCCGAAAAATACAAGGTAAGCCGGGTTACAGAAGTTGTGGGTACATTTGCCAATAATGATGTTGAACATATTGACCCCACTGGCGCTGAACATGAAAGTTTCAGCTTTGGGTTAAAAAAATCGCTTTTAAATTATATGCATGGCATCTGCCTGGATGATCCTTTGCAGAAATGGTTTGAGCAAAAAGTGCCTAAAACAAAGGTAGCGCCCGATTTTATTGCCAATGCTGTAAATGAGGAAGAGGCTATCCTTTATAAACCAACAGCTAAAATTGTGTGGGTGGGCAGGATGCCGGAAAAGGAGTATTTTGTACAATCAAAAAAGGGAAACCAGCGGGAAATGCTGAGCCTTATATTTACCAGCAAAAAAGACACACAGCAGGTTTCTGTTCAAAAAATGCAGGGTAATTGGTTGATGAAGATGCTGGAGGAGTTACATATCAGTAATCATTCAACAAAGCTGCTGCAGCAGGTAAAAGACAGTTACGAAGCAGCGGGACTGGAAGATTTTGAATTGTTCTGGGACAATAAGCCGGTGAATACACTTTACAAGTTCGGGTTGTTGCGATTGTGATTATTAAAAATTAATTACCAGTTATTATGTTTACTTCATGCAGATGTGCAAATGCCATTCAGCATTCAATGAAACAGGCAAGTATTTTTTTCTTTTTGTTATTTCTTTCTGTTAAGGGTTTTGCACAACTGCACTGGCAGGAAGTAACAGCAAACTTTGCTCCGCTTCCCTCCGGCATCAAAGTATTTTACAGCAACGATTCATTAGATGGCAAGCCTTTTGTAGGTTATTATGTGGAAGCCAGCTTAAAAGATAAACAACTGAATTTTACCACGCAGGTTGGCAACGGAAAACGGTACACACCATCGCAATACTACTCCGGCAACGATTCACCTTATGTAGTGGTAAATGCTACTTTTTTTAATTTTGATAAAAATCAGAACCTGAATGTGGTGGTGAAGGATGGTAAGATGCTTGCGTACAATGTTGCGTATGTAAAAGGCAGGGGCAGCGATTCAACGCAACAGGTAAGGCCATTCAGGTCTGCCATTGGGATTACAAAAAAGCGCAAAGCAGATGTGGCCTGGATATATGCTGATACGGTATTGCTGAAGCCAATGGCATCGCAGGTGCCGGTAAATGCACTGGATAAAAAGGAACAGGGAAAAATTGATGACCTTGGCTTTAAAAAATGGAAAGTGAAAACCGCCATTGGTGGTGGGCCGGTACTGGTGCAGGATGGTGCAGTATTCATCAGTAATGATACTGAAATGCTCTTTGCCGGCAAAGCCATAAACGACAAGCATCCACGCACTGCAATGGGCTATACTGCTGATGGGCGGCTCATCATTATGGCCATACAGGGGCGTTTACCGGGTATTGCCGAAGGTGCCAGCCTGGTGCAGGAAGCAAAACTGCTTGTTGTACTTGGCTGCAGGGAAGCGCTGAACCTTGATGGCGGTGGCAGCACCTGTTTGCTGGTAAACGGTAAAGAAACCATAAAACCATCTGATAAGGAAGGGCAGCGGCCGGTGCCGGGAGTTTTTTTAATTAAAAATTAAAAATTAAGAATTAGTACAGGAAACAATTCACAGGGATGACCGTAACTTTAAACTTTAAACTTTGAACTTCCGAACTTTGAACCTTCCAACTTTGAACTATTTGAACTTTAAACTTTGAACCCTCCAACTTATCAACCAGTCAATTTCCTGCTCACTCCATTGGTACATTTTCACATTGGCCTATTTGCACATTATCAACTAACTTGCACTCCTTAAAATATGAAGCAACTTTCCTCACTTAATAAATATTTCTGGAAGTACAAGTGGCTGTTGCTGCTGGGCATTTTGTTTGTGGTGCTTACCAACTATTTCAGGATAATGGCTCCCCAGCTTACCGGCTATGTTATTAAAACCGTAGTGGGTAAAATAGAACACCGGGCAGCAGATACCCAAAAAGGGAATTACGACATACTGGTTCAGAAAGCCATTACTGTTTTTGATGCTTTCAGCGACAGCAACAAAATATTGGCTGGTGGTATCGCACTGTTGCTGGTAGCCATCATCAGCGGTTTTTTTATGTTTCTGATGCGGCAAACGATTATTGTAATGAGCCGCCATATTGAATACGATCAGAAGAACGAAATATTTACCCATTACCAGCAGTTAGACACCAATTTTTACAAAACCCACAGCACGGGTGACCTTATGAACCGCATTGCAGAAGATGTAAGCCGTGTAAGGATGTACACCGGCCCGGCACTGATGTATTTTATCAACCTGGCAGCGGTAATAGGCTTCAGTACTTTTTTTATGTTCAGGGCAAATACCACCCTCACCTGGGTATCACTGGCTCCGCTTCCTGTGCTTGCCATTACCATCTACTTTGTAAATAATATCATCAATAAGCGCAGTGAAAGAATACAGGAACTGCTGAGCGACCTTACCACCAATGCCCAGGAGTCTTATTCAGGCATCAGGGTAATAAAATCATTTGTGCAGGAAAAAGCCATGCTCGGCTTTTTTAAAAAGAACAGCGAGGCCTATAAAACCAATGCGCTTTCACTTGCCAAAACAGAAGCCATTTATTTTCCCAGTATGGCGCTGATGATTGGCCTCAGTACCTTGCTCACCATCATGTTTGGGGCCATTTTTGCTGTAAACGACAGCAGCAAGCTAGCCACTATTGTTGAGTTTGTGATGTACATACAAATGCTCACTTTCCCCGTAAGTGCCATCGGGTGGACGGCCAGCATGACCCAGCGGGCCGCTGCCTCACAAAAAAGGATTAACGAGTTTCTGCATACCAGGCCCACTATACAAAACGCAGTTGAACCAGTTTCGCCTGTGTTGCAGGGCAATATCAGTTTCAGCGGAGTCAGCTTTACCTACCCGCATACCGGTATCAAAGCAATTAAAAATTTTACTTTACAGGTGAATAAGGGCGAAAAAGTGGCCATTGTGGGCCGTACCGGTTCAGGTAAAAGCACATTGGCACAACTGCTGCTGCGCATGTACGAGCCCCAGGAAGGGGTTATATTGTACGATGGGGTGCCGTTGAATAAAATAGACCTGCCGGCCCTGCGCAATCAACTCAGTTATGTACCACAGGATGTGTTTCTTTTCAGCGAAACGGTACGTAATAATATCGCTTTTGGCCTCGATGGGGCCGATGCTGCGGCTGTTGCCAAAGCTGCTCAGCAGGCAAGTGTAGATGGGGAAATACAAGGGTTTGCAGAAGGATACGATACAATGATAGGGGAAAGAGGGGTAACCCTTAGTGGTGGGCAAAAACAGCGGATTTCCATCGCACGGGCACTGGTAAAAGATCCGCAGGTGGTTATTTTTGATGATTGCCTTAGTGCTGTAGATGCCAGAACTGAAAACAAGATCATCAATAACCTGTACAGCTTCCTGCAGCAAAAGACGGCGATTATAATAACGCACCGTATTTTTTCATTATTTGCCTTTGATAAGATAGTGGTGCTGGATGAAGGGCGTATAGCCGAACAGGGAACCCACCAGCAATTACTGGCTCAAAACGGGTTGTATACTGAAATGTATGCCAGGCAGCAATCAGAGACTGATACGGACAAGTAAATGGTTTTCAGGCAGTTTTATCTGAAGAAAGCTACTCCTTATTAAATTTTGTGCTTTCAAAAACATTTTTATCTTTGCTACACTTAATACAGGCATAAGCTAAGAATCAAAAAAAAAGAAAACCAGTGGTGTACGACAACAACGACAAAAAAAATGAAAGCGTTTACAGCAAACGCATCAGGGCAGGCAAGCGGAGAACGTATTTCTTTGATGTGAGGGCTACCCGTGGTAATGATTATTATCTTACCATTACCGAAAGCCGCAAACGTTTTAACGACGATGGTTACGACAGGCATAAAGTGTTTCTTTACAAAGAAGATTTTAATAAATTCATCAAGGGGCTGGGTGAGGCAATTGATTATGTGAAAACAGACTTGATGCCCGATTTTGATTTTGATGCGTTTAATCATGATACGCCTTATGAAGGTGAGGGTGGCGAAAATGGCAGTGCAGGATATGAAGCTGAAGCACCGCAATATAATGCGCCTGCAGTTGAACCAGATGCGCAGGTAATTGTGGAAGAAGCGCCTGCGGTTCAGGAAGATCCGGCGCCGGAAGCTGGAGCTGCTGATAACACGGCACACGAAGAAGTAGACAAATGGTAATGCTGTAAAGCAGGATTACTTATAAAAATATAAAACTTAAAAAAGCCACCCGTTTCCGGATGGCTTTTCTAATATAAAAATCTTTAAAAACAGGAACTTACAAAGGAGAAAGGTATTGTGCATAAGCATAACCTTCTTCACCATCTTTTGTTCTTACTTTCCACCAGCTATCATCAGTTTTTTCTACCAGTGTAACCACTTCATCATGTGCTGCCTTGCCTACAATAGCACCATCGGTACTTGGAGTACTCCTGATGTTAAGATTGGTAGAGTCGGTCGTTACTTTCAATTGTGCACCGGCATCAGCTTTAATGTCAATATTCATCATTAAATCACCGCTTGCCATGTTGGGGTCAATCTTACTGTACAATGCCCAAAGTGCATCATAATCAGCAGTGCTGCCGGCAGTGCCGCTTACATGAAGTACACCATCTTGTTCTGCTACAGCCAGGTTGGCAACACCCATGGTGGTTGCAGCCTGTACCAGTTCAGCATATTTATCTTGCAATGCCATTTTTTTGTTGTTTTGTTTTTTTTGATTAAAATTATTTTTTGTCCATCAGTTTGCTAACGTCTGATTTTACTTTAGCTGAAGCCAGCATTTGCATGATTTTCATCCTGTTTTCCTTTGATATTGAACCCGCAAAAACTGCTTTGTCGCCATCAAAAGTAACAGTAACACCAGCGATGTCTTTAATGCCGTCTTTCACTTTTTGCTGTGTAGCAGCATCCAGTACAGTAGTTAAAGAAGCTGGCGGTGGAGGAGGAGGAGTTACAGTGCAGTTGTTCATTACACTTTTTACACCTTTCATGTCCGCTACCATTTTCGCACAATTGGTTTTGCACTGCTCGTCTTTGCAAACGCCCCCCAATGTTACCACACCATCTTTTACATCAACCGTCATGCCAGTAATGTCTTTTACACCTGTTTCAATCGATGCCTTGATGTCTGCATCTTTCGGGCCACTTTTGCATGCAGGAACTGAGAACGAAATTACAGCGGCTAAGGCTGCGGCAGATAATACTTTTGTGAGTTTCATCTCTTTTTTGTTTTTGATTTAAAATTATGAAAGAACAAATTAAACAATATCTTTTAGAATAAGATACTTTACCATGATTATTTTTTTGTGAATAAGGTTGTATTGCTGCAATAATAATTCAATTACAGGCAGGCCAGCCTTCCCCCATCCACCGGCAGGTTGATGCCATTTATGTAAGCCGCCGCCGGGCTACACAAAAAAGCCACCGCAGCGCCAAACTCTTCCGGCCGGCCTATGCGCCCTGCCGGTATGGAAGCCACAATTTCTGCATCTATTTCCTCAAATGGCTTACCAGCGGCACTTGCCCTGCTGCTCATCAGCGAATCGTAGCGGGCTGTTTTGGTAAAACCCGGCAGTACATTATTAACTGTTATGCCAAAAGGAGCCAGTTCGGTGGCTAAGGTTTTGGCCCAGCTTGCCACTGCACCGCGTATGGTATTGCTTACACCCAGGCCCGGTATCGGCTGTTTTACCGAGGTAGAAATAATATTGATGATCCTGCCAAAACCTGCGGCTTTCATACCAGGTGCCAGGGTCTGAGCCAGTATATGGTTGCACAAGAGGTGACTCTCAAAGGCTTTGATAAAATCATCAGAAGCGGCATTAAGCGCCGGCCCGCCAGCAGGTCCGCCTGTATTATTAACCAATATCCCGGCTGTATTACCCGCTGCGGTAAATGCTGTAATTGCCTGCTGCACAGTATGGCTATCCGAAAAGTCAGCTACTAAATACCGGTGCTTTTGCTCCCTGCTTCCGTCTAATACAGTTACAACCTGCTTCAGTTTATCCTCATTGCGGGCCATCAATACAATGTTGCAGCCCAGCAAGGCAAGTTCCACAGCGCTGGCATAGCCCAGGCCCTGTGTACTACCGCATACCACGGCGGTCTTTCCGCTCAAATCAAGGTTCATAGTTAATAATTTGCGTTAAAGCTATCAAAAAAAAGCCAATCAGTACCTGAACCCCACTGCCCTGGTGGTTGTCCTCACCACCAGCGACAATTTGGAATGCCCCCTACCTGAATCCCACCCGGGTTTTCATTGCTTCCATTACATTAAATACAATAGGGCATTTGCCATAGTACATTACCATGCCAAATAGCCGGCTGGTAAAACCCGGCTTGTGCAGGTGCGGAAATTCTCTGCAATCAGTAAACCGTTGCTCATACACAGTACATTTATTATCAGCCAGAAAAATACAGGGCATCGTATTCATGATGGTATCGCCATCAGCGCTTTGGGTAAGATATTTCTCATTGGCTTCTTGATGGGACAGGCTAAAATGGCTGGCAAAAAATGAGCGTTCTGGTGGGGTAATGCTTATCATCAACGATTTGCAGCAATTGCCGCATTGTGTACAATCAATCTTTGGGGTAATTTCATCATTCAATTGTTTAACAATTTTGTCAACCTTATCTTCATCACTGTTTTTTAAAAAAACACGGAATTCGTAGTTTTCGTCCTCCCTTTCTTCTGCAAGGGTGGCAATAACAGCAAGATTGGTTTGAATTGGATGCATATTTTGTAAAGGTAAGCAGCAAAAAGCCGGTGAAAATGAAAGGTGGTATTAATTTCAGGGTAAACGCATTAAAATATTTTTAACCATCACTTGTATTTCAGCATACTTTTCCTGGCTCAAAAGAAACCAATCTCCCACCAGTCCTCAGCGGAGCCGCCTCATTTAGGCCGTGCCCACGCTTTAGCGGGGGATGTTTGGGGGCAGGGGCCCAAAACAAGGGCTAAATGTAGCGGTGCAGCGAGGACGAAGCCCGCCGGCTTGAGGCATGCACAAGCAAACAAACATTGAAGTGTTGTGATACAATGGATAAATCACTCAATTAAGTTTTTAATGCGTTTGCCCTGGTATTAACTTAATAGCAGGTAAGCACAAAGACTTGACTGGTTAAATAATTTCAGCCACATGTTTTTTAATGCCATTACACATCTTATCCATCGGCAGGTCGTTTACATCATTGCCAAAAGGATCTTCTATCTCCTCAGCCACCAGCTCAAGGCTGGCCAGCACATAAAAAATGAACCCCACCACAGGTATTACCCAGTAGCCCAGGCTGAACACATAGCCCCATGGGAGCGTCATTACGTAAAAGAAGATGAATTTTTTTAAAAATGCACTGTACGAAAAGGGGATAGGTGTGTTTTTTATTCTTTCGCAGGCACCACATATATCAGTAAATGACTGGAGTTCGTTATTTAAAATGATCAACTGGTCGCCTTTTATCTTTCCTGCATCATACAGACTGTTGATTTTTGAAAAAAGGGCAGCAGCTAACTGGTTGGGTATATGTTTTGTTACATCTATCTGGCCTATTTCGTTTTTTAAATTGTCATCCAGTTCCAATCGGGTTTTTTCGCTGCGCAGGTGGTTCTTTAATTCGATGGCATAGTGTGGTATCAATGTGCGGAAGAAAATCCGGTTATTGGTATCACTTTTAGGTAAAATGGCCGCCAGTTTCATTGCCAGGTTGCGACTGTTGTTTACCAGCGATCCCCATTGTTTACGTCCTTCCCACCAGCGGTCGTAGGCCGTATTGGTGCGGAAAACAAGCAGCAGCGAAATAACAAAACCCAGCAGGCCATGCATCAGGGTGATGTTTTTA
>JANMDL010000884.1:0-4056 GCA_031376295.1 Chitinophagales bacterium | reverse complement strand
GGCCACTTTGGCGGCCAGCACATCGTTTACCGCATCCCACACTAAGGCAGCAGTACCGCTTTTTTCCTGCACAGTAAGCGGGTTGCCTGCTGCATCCATAGCCACTATAGCAGTTTCCAGTTTGAAGCGGCCATCTTTTACCAAACCAGTTGCACCAAGGTAGGATGGCGCAAAATTGCTGATGGGCTGCTCCAATGGCAGCTTGTATACTTTTTTTACCCTGGCACTGTCGTACTCAAAAAAAGCTGCACCGGTAAGCAGGCTGTCTGTTGCATTTTTCTTTTTTATAAAACTGGTTATTTCTATGGGTTTACTTATGGTATTTATTTCGTACATATAGGCCAGTTGTGCATCTGCAATGCTAATGGGGTTGGTGCCAAAATAGTTGGTGGTGTATTTGTATTTACTGATAAGGGTATCGCCCCGGCTGTTTACACTGCGGCTCAGCAGCAGGTTACTGTTGGCCTTATCGTACACATAAGTGCTGTAACTGGTTGATTTAATGATGCTATCGTTATCAATATGGGTATCGTAAGCAAGCCGGTACTGTTTTGTTTTAACCGCATTTTCTTTAAAATGTGCATAATAGTTCATAGCAGTGCCCACATTGGGCGGAATGGTAAAAAAGGGATCGTTGCCCGGCCATATAATCCATTCCTTTAAAAAAGAGGGCGATGCTACTGCAGCCTGTATGTTCCAGATATGAAAACTAAAATCGTTGAGTGATTCATGCACCATGGAATCTTTCTGCAGCAGCACACCATTAGTACCATATATTTCTGTAGCATCTTCCAGCCCCAAAAAGCCTTCCATGGCAGGGTTTTTAGGCCTTGGCACACCCAGTTCCCCATTGGTAAACTGTCCGTAACCCGGCTGCACCACATTGTTAAAGTAATGCTTGCTCACCAGTACCTGCCCATCACCCAACTGCTTTTTAGTTACCACATTATATTGTACTGGGCTGCCCTGGCCATTCAGCAGCGAGTACAGGGGCTCACCCTCCATGCGTATTTCTTTGGGGGAGTTGCCACCGCCAAATCCCTGAAAGTTGTGGTACTCGTAATAATGCTTGGGTGGAAACTGCATAGCGGCTTCGGCATAGGCATATTCGGTTACCAATGTTTGCCCGGTAATATTGTCTTTATTGGTAAGGCGTTTGGTGCGCAGGCCGCCCACAATACCTCCTTCATATTCATTGGGCTCCATTTCTATTAAAAGTTTGCCGCCGGTGGGGTATTCAATTTCTTTCAAAAGGCCCTTTTGGGTATAAGCAGTATCCACCTCCCGGTTGGCCATTACCGGTATACCCATATTTATAAATGCCTGGGGCAACGATGCTATCAATGTTGTATTTAACTTACCATTAAAATAGCCCCATTTGTCCTGCGCAAAGCTGAGCCTGCCCGGCAGCTGTTCGGGATTATTGTAGCTGAACCGGTAAGGCGGCATGGTTACCACTTCATTGTTACTGCCAGTGAAAACTTCCTGTACCGATTGCAGGTACATCAGGCGGCGCAGCGTATCGCAAATATTGTAGTTATTGCCAAATTGATATTGCTCGTAGGGGCAGCCATAATACCCGCCTGACTGAACATACGTGTAGGTGAAAACATATTTTTTTATCAGCTTCCCTTCTTTATTGCGTACCTGTATTTCTTTAAGGGCATTGGTGCCGCCATCCAGCCGGCTTTGGGTATCCTGTATAAAAAGTATGGAGCCTTCATCAAAAATTATTGAAGATGGTGTAATTTCTGTACCCATCCGCAGGTTTTCCCTTACATCTTCACTTTTATAGGTGTACTGGCCAAATACCTGCAATTGATATACCTTATTGGCACTAAAACCGTTTCGGCTGGTTTTGTACACACTATTAATGGTAAACCCTACCTGTTTATTGTTCACAACGTCTTTAATACTGCCAAGGTGCCATGCCTGGTTAAAGTAAGCCTGCGTGGGGCCAGCACCCACATTATTGCTGGGCAGATAGTCTAATGGATTGCGGTAATAGTCGCCGCTGCCAAATTCATATACCAGGCCATTATTGGTTTCCATGGTAAAACCTGCTGCATCATGCCCGTATCCCGCCAGTGCATGACTGACTTTCCAGCCATTGTATTTGTCTGTTTCAAAGGCATTGCTACGCTGGTTGTAAAAGAGCTTTCCACCACCCTGGGGTGTACTGTAAAAATATTCATCCGCTTCTGAATCTACATTGCCATTGCCTATCCGGGCAAAAAAATTGGCATACTGGGTGGAGCTTATTTGTGTATTGGTGTTAAAATTGAATGAATCCACAATGTCGGATATATTGCTGATGGGCATCCCAAAATCTGCATAACTGGGGCTTACATAAGGCTGCATCTGGTTAAGGTTACCGGCCGATTGCAGGCTGGTACTAAAATCATCAAAGCCATTTACCCTTTTATTGATGATGCCTCCGGTGTGTATTGACCAGCCCATACCCACCCACCCGGCATGTTCATTTACCCTTATGCCGCCTGCATTATATGAAAGTGTTACCGGAACGGTGATGTTACCTGACTTAATAGTGTAGATGGGGATGCTTATATTTGGCTGCCCCGTATTCATATTTACCGGCACATCAAAATATTTACTCAAACCCGCCACTGTAGGCGACTGTGGCATATGCTCTGCTATACTAATTGCTGGCGGGGTTACGCCCTCCTGCGCAGTTACAGTTTGCATTGCAAGGATAAATACGGCTAAAATCAGTTTTTTCATGTTGTGTTTTATTAGTGTAAAGTAAAAAATCAGGAGATAAAAGTTGAAAAGTTCAGGGTTAAAAGTTGAAAGCTCAAAGTTGAAGGAACCCATAACTCATAACCCATCACGGATAACTTCTATTGCTGTTTACTGGTTTGGTTATAAATATTTTTCGTTTATTGTGGCTTCGCAGGATGGTGAATTGGTGCCGTTGGCTGGATGAAGTTAACCCTTATTTTTAAATAGCAAAAAAAAAGATAATGTGTTTTTTAATTTTTTATAAAAGTAAAACCGTTCTCAAAATAGCAACTGCAGTATCATCAAATTTTGCGTAAAGCAAATAGAGAACTCACTACTTCAATCAAAAAAAATAAAAAATAACCCACAACCCCAACCAACTTTAAACCTTGAACTAAACTAACCAGCAACAATCTCAACCAGTTGTAACCACCAGGTTTATCATTTTGCACATTTTCAAATTGTCACATTTGCACATTTCTCCTCCCTGTCATCCTGTCAACCACTCAACCTGTCAAATGCAAAACCCAATACCTCAGCGCATTCCTCCAAAAAACACATCCCTGTAAAGCACAATTACATCGTCGTTAAGCACAGTTACAATCAAATAATCAACCCGTGCAGCATAATAACGCACAATTACAACGCAGTAATGGCAAAATGCACAAGCATAATCAGCAGTTACAATGCCTTAATGGCCAGGTGCAGGAAAGAAATAGCCAATTACATAAGCGGGAAGCACAAATGCAGCAAAGGAATCACCAATTACACTGCCGTAATGGCAAAATGCAGCAGCATAAACGATGCTAGCAGTAAAATAAACGATGCTAGCAGCAGCGGGAACAATGCTCGCAGTATCAGGAACGATATTAACAGTAAAAAAATAAACACTGGCAGCAGCATGATAAATGCTCGCAGTCAAATAACAGGCACAAACAATGGCGTAAACAATACTGGCAGTCAGGCAAACGGCACAAACATTGGAGTTAACAATGCCTACAGTCAAATAATTGCAAGAAGTATTACCGCTAACAACACTAACAGTAAAAGAAACCCTGGCAACAGTAAAAAAACAATCGCTATCACTCCCGTAATTACAACGGGGCTCCCTTTGCAGGAAACCCCGTTGCTTTTTATTATAAATTGTTTTTACGGATTTTTTGCACTCACTGTTATAACCGATCCTGGTTGTACAATTACAGATGCACCATTGCTTAGCGTAAGGCTGCGGCAGGTGGCGGTGCTGATAGTAACCAGCGGAAAATTGGGAACACCTGCACCGATGGTAATATCTGTGTACTGATCAGGAATGCT